>JAYTHR010000232.1:0-35532 GCA_043732425.1 Bdellovibrionales bacterium | reverse complement strand
AGCGGAGAAGTGGGTGAGTGGCTTAAATCAAGCGTTTGCTAAATGCTCGTACTACCAAAAGTGGTACCGTGGGTTCGAATCCCACCTTCTCCGCCAATTCTTCGTAAAATAAAAAATTAAAACGAATAAATGGAGCACGATTTATTCGAATTTTGTTTACGCATTAGAATAAAGTGAGTGTGGAAGAAGGCTCAGAATTGTTCTGCAGAGCCTTCACATTTAAATTCTGAATCTGGGTCTTCGCAAAAAAGTTGGATTATACCTTTTTGGTAACCTGTCGAACACGATTTTTTTAAATCTTAATTAATCGATTCGCGCCCACAAAATTATCCATTCCCATGTTCAGCTGGACATTAATAGAATAAAGTAAATCGCGCATATCATATCCGCTCACATCGTAGGAATCTCCAGGATTGATCAGGTTTCGGCCGCCGCCCACGATGATGGGCACGCCGCCATCTCCGTTCGAGTGATTCCCGTCGCTGACGGCGTAGCCGTTAACAATGATTGTGTTATCAATAATAGAACTTCCGCTGGGATCCTTAGCCTGTTTAAGTTTATTTATTAAATAAACCATAATGTTCATGTAGAGGCGGTCGCGCGTGATACATTTATCGCGACCACCCGAATGAGAAATTCCAATATGATTTTCTACGGAATCAAGACTGGCCCCATTATAAACTAAATGAGCTGGAACTTGATTTCCAAAATTGCGGCCGCCAGTTTCACCATCGTACATAACACTGGCTGATCGAATAATGTCGCACTGAAAACCTAAAGTTATCATATCCATGAAGGCTTCCATGCGTTGAACATAATTTTGGAATTGCCCTTGGACATCGGCTGAATCTAAAGATGCGTTCGGAAGCGACGACTGCGGGCATACCCCCCTAAAGTAGGAGACGCGTTTCCCGCGGCATTCAGTTTAATTTCCAGCGCGCGTAAAGTACTTAAGTGCTGGTCTAATTTCATGTTATCACTGCGACCTAATTGAGATTTCAATTCCTTAATGTCTGCTACAGAAGTGTCTAGAATACTTTTATTTCTAGTGGCCGCAGCCAACGATTTCGGGTTCGAAATTGTTGTCGGTACTAAATTGGCAAACATGGCTTTATACAAATACACCGGATTTTTATTCGGTTCGACCACTTGTCCGTTCAAAAATGAAATGTAAGGTCCGTAGTCAAAAGCAAGTCCATCCGGTAAGTAGCCATTGCCGCCGCTAACAACTAATGATGGCTTTCCAGATTTTTGAGAATAAATTTGGTCAAACGAGCTTCCCGGAACTGTGCAGTAATTCGCTACTTTAGGATCCGTAAAGACTTGGCCCGTTAAAAAAGTCGTGCTTGAACCCGCGTGTCCGCCACCGTTTCTTTCGGCCTAATCACGCGCCGTCATTGCGATGTTTTTCACTACAGAAAAATCAGAACGGTTATCTGAGAAGGGGGACAGTACCGGAGGTAAATCAGTTGTCAGTGCCCCCGTTGGTGGGTACCAAACTTGATCGCCGGGGCGGTTCCAAGTTCCGTTGGGCATGTACATTCCGACAAAGCGTTTTGGATCCGCTGTTCCCGCCGCGCGTGCAATACTTGGGACGAAACCTTCTAATAAAGGTAGCAACAACATGGTTCCCGATGACGAAATAAAGTGACGTCGACTTATTTTCCAGTTGCTCATGGGGATTCTCCGGTTTGTTTCTGAAATTGATTAGTCATGACGATCGCGGTGATCAAATCAGATAATTTTGAATCTTGTTGAACGTAAGTTGAATGAGTTTAAAATCAATAATGCAAGCACTACGCCGCGAATGAATTCAACGACACTCGAGCGGTGCTTTAAAGTAGCCCTAAGAATAAATGAGTCTAACAAATATTGACGAAGACTTTTACATCATTACTTTTTGATCAATTTTTTAAATTTATTATTCAATCCCGTGCGTTGCGGTTTTAAGATCATCGGTTTTATACATTTCAAGGTCGTGGAGACTTTAAAAAAATTTGCTGAGTCTTTGAAGTAAAGCAGTTCTAAATGACCAGCCTGTTAGTGCTGAACTTATTGTTGAACGTAGTTCTGCCTAAGCACCGAATTCACCACAAAACAAACATCACCTTCAGTTTGCGTGGTTGTAGTTCCTGATACAAGATAAAGTGCATTTGGCGACTGTTGCTTTTTACAGCTCCAAATTTGTTTAACTGCGGGCGTACCAAAATCGGCAACGAATTCGCAGGCGGTACCCTTATTCGGCAAATTCCATTCGACCGGATAGCAATCTGCCAGTGCGAAATGATTTAGGATTAATGAAATGAAAAATAGACAGCCGACCTTCATCATAAAAACTCCCTAGCTGCAAAAATATGACTTCCCTTACTGTTCATACCAGGTTTTAAAAAAATTTTCCTGCAGTATTTATAATATTGCGATTCTTTAAAAGAAGTATTCCCGAAAAACTCAGTCCCCAATACGAAATAAATTTGATCTCGGAACTCCTAGTTTTTTTTAAAGTGGGCAGTAAGGCGGCGGAGCATTTGTCCAGCGGCCTAATTCATTTCCGCAACTATCTCGACGCACGTAATCCTTACCCTCGCATGTGGGTTCAAGGGCTTTACACGTGGCTGCCGGCGGCAAACAATACGGTGGCGGAGCGTTGACCCAGCGACCTAGTTCAGCGCCGCAACTATCGCGGCGGACGTAGTCTTTACCCTCGCAAGTTGGTTCTAAAGGTTGACACTGTGGAATAGGTTGTGTCGGAGGCGTTGGCGTCACGCCACCAGCGGGACAATACGGTGGCGGAGCATTTAGCCACCGTCCAATTTCCTCGCCGCAGCTATTTCGTCGGACGTAATCTTTACCTTCACATGAAGGCTCTAAATCGACGCACAAGCCACTCGATGGGTTATTCGAGTTATAAGTTCCGTCCCTTACTTTTTGCCCCAGTTTAAAAAGATAATCTTTTAACAGTGGCATCTCGGCAGTTCCAATGGTTTCGTTTTGTGATTGGTATAGAAAAGGGAAGAAACCCACTGCAGGATATTTTGCTGCAAATCTTAAAATTTCAGTGCTGCGTTTTATTAATTTTTGCTGCGTCACAGAAGTTAAACCTTCTGCCCGGCTTAACCAGTGGCCTTCTAAGGTAAAAATCATTTTTTGATTTGGAAGTAAATTTTTGGCTACAAAATTATATAGCGTATCTAACATCTCTGGTGTTTTACATTCATCGTAATAGGCGTAGCAATTAACACCAATCCAATCGACTGAAGATGGAAATTTAGTACCTTGGTTTACAGCAGGCGCAGCTTCTGTTAAGGCTACGGCAACTCCGGGAAAGTATTGTTTAACAAGACTTGCGGCCGATTCCAGATTATCGAAAACTTCTTTTTCTGTGAGCCGCTGACTGCTGGTGCTGTTTTTCCAGAGGGGCTCATCGATTAAATAAACTCCCACAATAGAATCTTCAAGACCCGCTAACTTTGTTTTCAAACTTTGCAAATTGCTGTAACGAGATGAACTCAAAACCAAAGAGGCCCAGTTAAACATTCCTCCTTCAAGCATTAGTATCACTTTATTGTTTTTAGATTGCGCTTGAATCACTTTATTACGCCAGTCTTCTGAGGCTCCTGAATCCAGCGAAGCGGAAACGAAGTGAACATTGCTTGCACCCGAAGTTTCATTAATATAATTTCCATTTCCTGTGTGGTCCATGGCATCGCCCCAAAAACCAAAATATTTTACATCACTGGCAGCTTGAATATTCTTTACAAATAACAGCGTTAAAATCATAAGAAATATTTCGAAAAATCTGTTCATAATTGGCCCCCCAACTGAGTTGTCTGTCGTGCTGATTGATTCGGGTTTTGGTTTGAGGCACTTTAATTTTTAAAAATCTGAAAAAATTTGCGTCCATAAGTTCTTCGAAAAACTGGTAACCCCAATTGTCTTGTTATGAAACAATACCTGTTTTGTCACGAGTGGCTTTTATTTCAGCCTGTGAAGGAATGATTTTCATAAGATTATCCTGAAGCACGGCCGAAGAGTTTTTCGGAACTGCTCCTTTTTTAAATGAAAGCCCAAAAGTAAACGGAATATTTTTCTGAACTCCGCCGGGTGTGTCAGAAATAATTAGCGACGTAATTTTTTCCCCCACAGACAATGGCGGCGTAAATAAAACGGGCGGAATTGAAGGAGTAGATAAACCCGTATCAGTTAAGGAATGTAATTTTAACGAAGACAGTTGCTCAATGTGTGGCGGAGCGCAGTTATTAAAAAAAGCAGAGTTCACGCAAAAAATAACAAACAGGCAGTAAATCTTAAGGATTTTTTCATCTTTTTTCCCGTAACTAAATCATATCGGGAAAATTATGCGGCGTGAAAAATATCTGTTTTTGTTCAGGATTATTCTCAAAATAAAACATCAAAAAATTCGATGCTTTCTCTTTTTCTGACAGCCCAGAAACCAAGCCCATTTTACGTCACGTAAGTTCGAGAACTATACCTAAGTCTGGGTCTTTTTACTTTACTGACTTTGTTGTATCAAATTAAGACCTTTGTCGGCGTTAAATAGGCGTCAAATCCTTTTAAAATTTGTGATAAAATGAAGGCATGAGCCCACAAGCTTTGAAAAATATCAGGTTTACTTTATTATTTTTTCTCGGAATTTTATTTGCGACTTCAAATAGCGAAGCTCAAGTAATAATTCCGTTTGCTTACTGGAACACACACTGTGTGACGAATGTTTCGAACACAAACAATAATGTCCTTACTGGTTTTGGTGCGGGCACGAAAACTAATCTCACACCAACCGGAAACACTTTGGTGCTTTCGGCAGGTCAGACAACGGGAACTTACTTATCGCCGCCTTTTTATTTTCAGGATTGCTTAAACTATCCGTTGAAAACCATTGCGTGGACAACATCTCTTCCTTACGGAAAAGAGTTGCCGGCGACTAGTGAAACAACTACTGATTATTCGGCCATAATAACTAATTTAGCGACGAGTATTGCTGGGATTTGGCACTTCAATGAAATTTCTGGGATAACATTTGCTGATACGTCTGGAAGTGGCGTTACGGGAACTTCATCGGGCGGAGTCACCGTTGGTTTACCTGGAAAATTTCAAAATTCCATCACGTTAAATGGGTCAACGGGCTACGTTAATTTTGGCACGACCTCTGCGGTTACGGCAATGGGAAATTACAGTATCTCATTATGGATTTATCCAACAAGCTTTGCGTCTAATCAGGGAATTATAAATAGAACAGATAATGATTCGCAGCAAGGTTACATCTTACATTTATTATCCACAGGAACTCTGAACTTTTTGACAGTCTTTGGAACGACAGATGCGGAAAGGCAGACCAGCACGACGCTGACGCTCAATCAATGGAATCATGTTGTTGTAACTTCAGACGCCACCGTTACTGCCGCTAATGCCCACATCTATATAAATGGCGTCGAGGCGGCTTATTCTACTACCGTCAATGGCTCTGGGGCTCACTCGTCACCCACGGGACAAAACATGGTTTTAGGATTTCCGCAAGTCACAGTTAACGTAACGACATCAAACTACTTCGCCGGTAAGATCGACGAACTTGGAATGTGGAATCGCATTTTAACAGCCGCTGAAGCACTTCAACTTTTCCGCCGCGGGATCAATCGAATTAAATTCCAAGTCAGAAATTGTGTCCAAGCTAACTGCAGCGACAATCCTCCGTGGAAAGGACCCGATGGATCGAGCACTTCTTTTTTTACGGAAATTAATAACAATACATTTCAAAATTTATCAACCGGATCCGTTGTAATCACTGCGCCTAATTTAACCTTTTCAAATTTTTTAAGCTTAGGCCTTATAAATTCAAGAGCTTTTCAGTATCAAGCTATTTTTGAAACGGACAATACGACTTATTTACCTGACCTACAAACGGTGAACATCAATCACTAAGCCGATTTATTTTACCTTCGTGTTTTCAACATCTGCCAAATACTTTCTTGTGGCAGCAGGTAGTTCTTGCCAAAGTTTCCAGGCGAAGAATAAACCCAGCAATGTAAAAGGCATTAAAAACATCGGCCAATACTGCCATGTTTCCTTCGTGATAATAGCCCCTAAAATAAATTCCTGAAATGACGAACCCAGTTTTGAAAATCCATCAGCGACACCCGTCGCCGTGGCTGCGCCTTTTCGTCCACCGAAATCAGCTGTGGCCGTACCCGACATAATCGAATGAACCCCGATCACCGCCATCATAATGACTAAGGCACTAATTCCCATCGTCATCGCGTTGCCCTTAGAGGTCAATAAAGTCAAAATCATCGCGACAGTTGATAAAAACATAAGGATCTGACAAATGCCCGCAACAGGAGCCCTGCGCGATTGAAAAAATCGATCAGATGCCCATCCCGCTAGAAAAGATCCAACGATGCCAGTGACCGCAGCCCACAGGCCCCAATTGTGCTGAATGTTTTGAACTCCAAAACCCGTGTCGTTCACAAAAAGTCGATACCACTTCATCACGCCATCACGTAATACGCCCGAGGTGAATTCGATAACCCCAATCATGAGAATAATTTTATTAGAAAGAATCGATTTAATTACGGCAGTCCACGACCGTGCTTCTTTTTGATTATCACCGTACGAAGCATCATGAGTTTCTAACTTAGGAAATCCGGCATCATCGGGAGAATCTTTTATTAAAAGTAAATCTATTAGAGACCATGCGATTAAAAATCCTGCCGGAATAAAAAATATTAACCATACCGCCGAGACCGAAGAATCTTGAAGTGCAAAAATATTCTGGATGAAATCACGAAACACCGATTTTTCCCCAGCAAATTTAATATTAACGGCACGTGCGATGGCCTCAGTCCAGTCGAAAGCAAAATAAACCCCAAGCGAAATTAAGGTTCCAAAAATAGCACCAAACGTTCCGCGCTCACGAACATGAAACCAAAAAGACTTAACTTTGATTGTTGAAATAGCCCCGAAGCTTTGAAAAAACATGTTTAAAGAATAAAATGCAGTCAACAAGACGACTAGATTTAAATCTGAACCGTGCAAATAAAGATACAAAGTCCAACCCATCAAAATATTAAAAATGGCTGCACCTAAGGCGGCTGCGATCATACCTTTTTTTCCGCCAATGCGGTCAATCAATGGGCCTGAGATAAAAAGTGAAGCCGCATAAATAAAAAATCCCCAACCTGAAATCTGACTTTTTTGTGCTTTCGTGATCACTTCAGCTGTAGCGAGCGTATCTAAATTATAACGGGCCATGTACATAAACGCGTACGTCATTCCTAAAGGAAACCAACTTAAGAAGCGATGCCACATGAATGCTTTCGTATGTTTCAACGGATTTCGAACAAAATATAAAGTGATGATATAAACTAAAAGCAAAAGAACGATCAGCAACTGCATAGGGCCCCCCGATAGACAGCGTTCGCAGACTTTTGAGTAACTGGCTGGGCCCTTTTAGTCAATCACTAGATAGCCTACAGCCTTATCTTCTACGATGGCTACCGAGACAAAATTTCTACCAAAAATCTGCTTCTTAGGCACAAAGTCTACGTTCTAACGTCTAGCTTTTTTAGGCCAGACTTTATTGCAACAAACATTAATCCGTTAAGGAACCTGAGGCTTAGGAGTAAAAATGTCATTTGATTATAAAAAACACAGCGGCCATTCGCAGGGTGAAAGTTTTTGGACTTCCAACTCGGATTTATTTTTGGGTTTATCATCTATTTTCTTGTTACTTTATGTCGTTTCCAGCCTACGTTCCGGAGCCGACGGCGTGAACAACGCCACAGAAAATAAAAAACTCAAAATTGCAATTCAAGACTTACAAAATCAATTGAAGACCTACGAATCCGTTAAGAACCAATACTTACAGTCTCAAGCTACTAAAAGTGAAACGGATGAATACAATGAATTGATGGATAAATTGACCCTGCTGCAAGAAGAATCTAAAAATGAGAAAGACAACTTAAGAAAACAGGCCCGCGAGAATGAGAAAAAAGAGCTGGCCTTGAATAAATATCAACAGATGGTTCGTAATGTTATTAATTCAAATAAATTTGCGCAAACAAAAATTTCTAATCGGAATGAAGTTATCACCGAGAAAGAACAAGTCATTGTTGCCAAAGATGAAACGATTAATGTGCAAAGCTCAAAAATTGATACCTTAAGCAAAGACGTCAGCAACAAAGAGCAACAGATTGCTCAGATCAATACAAATTTAAGTCAGAGAATGAAAGAGCTTAAGAACACGTATAAACGTGCGAAAATTTCTCAAAAAGCCTACCAGCTAAAACTTAAAAAATTACAAGCCGATGCTGAACTTAAAGTTTCTTCCATCGAACAGCAAAAAAAGGCCACTTTAAATGAACTTCGAACTGCGCAGTTAAACTTGCAGAAAACTTCGGGTGCGCTGGCTCAAACCCAAGGGCAGTTAGAAAAAACTAAGGGACAACTGGATACAACAAAGGGTCAGCTGAGTTCTACCAAAGGACAACTAGAACAAACGATGGGCGCGTTAGATCAAACTCAGGGCCAGTTGAATTCGACTCAAGGTCAGCTTGAGAAAACCAAAGGCATTCTAGATAAGAAAAGCCAAGAAATTGCAAACTTGAGTAATCAGTTGGGAAATTCCGCCGCTGAAACAAAGGCTAAAATGGACGGCTTAAGAGCGCAATTCGAAGCAGATCAAGCCGCAAAACGTGGCGCGTTCGAAGCCGCGTTGAAAAATCAAAAGAATTTAAGCAATGCAGAAATTGCCAGACGTGAAGGCGAATTTAAAGCCGCGGCTGCTGCGAAGGAAAGAAAATTAGCCGGAGAACTTGCTGGTCTTGCGGGCCAATTAAAAAACACAGAAGGGCAATTAAATGCCGTGAAAGCTGAGCTTTCAGCACGAAAAAGTATCGCTAAAGAAATTAAAAGTGGCTTCGATAAAGTCGGAATTAAAGCCGACATTGATCTTGAGTCCGGAGATGTGCTGCTAGATTTCGGCCGTGCTTATTTCGAGAATGATTCTTCACAACTAAAAGAAGATATGCGAGCGATTTTGAAGAAGGCGATGCCCGTCTATTCAAAATCTCTTTTTGGAAACCCAACAGTGTCTAAACAAATCTCCTCCGTCGAGGTCATTGGTTTTGCCTCGCCCACTTATCGAGGTAAATTTGTTGACCCCAATTCCAACAGGCCTGAAGACCGAGAAGCTTTAAAGTATAATATGGATCTAAGCTACAAGCGCGCCAAATCAATATTCAATTATATCCTCGATGAAAAAGAAATGAATTTTGATCACCGCCGGGCCCTAGTCCCCAACTTAAAAGTTTCTGGGCGAAGCTTTTTAGATCTAATGAAGATGGATCGTAACGTCGCTTCAGCCGAAGATTATTGTCAAAAAAACGACTGTAAAAAATCACAACGTGTCATTATTAGATTTAGCATGGATAAGAAAAAATAAGGAGCTTTTATGAACGAGCAAATGTTACAAAACTTTATCAAACACTTTATCAACTACCTGCCGTACGGGATGGGAATCGTGTTTTGCGGAGCTGCTTTCCTAAGATGGACGATTTACTATACCGTCCGTCGCCACGAGTGGTTTGCGCGCCAATTTGAGAAAAATGTTTTCAAATTCATCGACTCGGCTGAAAATAAAAAATTGAAAGACGCTTCTTTTTACATGCTTTCAAAAAAGGTTTTAGAAAAATCCTATTATGAAGCCTTTGCGATTCGTGACCGCAAAACAAGTGACAGTGTCGATCACGTGATGTCACTGAATGATCGTATCTTTTTAGTCAAACAAGGTTGTGCCTGGTTGGTGAAAGATATTTTAAAACAGCTGATGTATCTGAAATGGTCAAAAGAAACTCCTAAACTACAACAGATCACGCGCGCAACGCTTCACCGCAACCCGTGTTTCAATAAGTTGTTCGGGATTATTCCTATGGCTGGAATAAACGATCTGATCACGATACTTCCCGGGCTTTTTGTAGTCGCCGGGATCTTAGGAACATTTTTAGGTATTAAGGGCGGACTTGTTCAGCTGGGCGGAATGGACATGACCGACATCGAAGGGACTAAAACAATCATGGATAACTTTCTTCATGAGATTAGTTTTGCGATGGCTTCGTCAATTTTTGGTATTGCCTTTTCGTTAACTTTACACATTTTTAATACCAGCTTATCGCCTGAGCGCGTGTTTGTCTCTTTGGTTGATCGCTTTGAAAGTTCTATGGATTTGCTTTGGTATCGCTCGGATAATAATGTCGTGCCCGAGGAGAATCAGAAGTTCGATGAAAATAAAGATCCTTTAGAGGCCTTGGCCGAAGAAGCTCTAAATTTAGAAATCGCTAAAACTAAAAAACTTCATGGGGCCAACGCTGCGTAATTAAATGTCATGAGCAATAAAAAAAAGATTATTTTATTACAGCTGATTCAGGCCAATCGCACTCAGACTTTCGACATCGAAAAGTCTGAGTTTGTCTTAGGGCGTGGGGAAACCTCGGCTGTTCCGATCCCAGATGGTGGAATTTCACGCGAGCATCTGAAAGTCATTTTACAAGAGGGATTCATCAAAATACAGGATCTGAATTCATCGAACGGAACCTTGATCGAAAATGTAAAAATACCGCCCTTACAACTTGTTGCCTTGAAAGAAACTGATGTTATTTCCTTTGGAAAATCTCTAACTAAAATTAAGTTGAAATTAATCGATGTTAAGGACGAAATAAAAACGAAAATTAAAGATATCGAAAAAGAGTCTGATCACCCCCCGATTGTGGTCGACCTTTCTGCATTCCCCAAAAATAGTGAGGATTTTAAATTAAGCTTCAAAAATGTTGGACTTGATTTGCCACAGTACAAAAATCCAACCGAACATGCCCAGGAAATAATTAAAGAAGCTGAATATATTAAATATTCTATTATCAAAAGCGCCGAAGTTTATAAAGCCAAAACCATTAATGAAACAAAAATTCAAACGCGCTTAGCGGCCGACGAAGCCTACGAAGAATACCAAAAGTTAATTGATCGCCTTCTGGATGATACCCGCAAAGAGCTTCTTCGACTAAAAACAGAAACCGAAATTCTTCTGGATGAGAAGCGTTTACAAGCTAATGAAGAAATTGAAAATCTTTGGAAAGAACACCGTGAGGGGACTCGAAAAGACAAAGAAAAGCAGCTGGAAGCAGTTGAAAAAGAAAACAGAATTAAGCTTGAGCTTTCTATCGAAAAAATGAAATCCGATATGTTTTCCGAAAAACATCGACTTATTACGGATGCCGAAAATGAGATTATTCAAAAAAAGAGAGATTATCAGTTCGAATTTGAAAATGAAAAATCTGAACATCAAGCCCGGATCAAAATCTACAGTGAAGAGTTGGCAAAAATTCAAAGCACCATTGCAGAGTGCGCTACTGCATTTAAAGAAAATAAGCTGCTTCGTGAGACTTCCGAGATTGATCTTAAAAAGGTTACCAGTCAGCTTAAATTAGAGCAGGAAAATTTGGATCTTTTAATTAAATCTTCCCAGGATGCGATCACACTTCATAAAAAAATTGAAGTCGAGCTGTCCCAGTTTAGCGAAAAGAAACAGCTTTCAGCCATTGAGCAAGAAAAAGCTGAAAAAAACTTGACGGAAATTAACCGTGTTTTTTCCAGTCTTTCCGAGAAAAAAGCTGCTTTAGAGGAAGAAATTCGATTTTTATCTAAGACAATGGAAGATTCAAAAATTAAAGCAAAAGCTGAAGTTGAAGCTGAGTACCGACAACTGAAAGAAATTGAAGCCAAGAAATTTGACGGCTTTAAGATTAATGAACTTAAAGAACTTCAAAAAATACGTGATGCGCATTCTAATGGAATAAAAAAAATGAGCGTCGATCTGTCACAAGAAATCGCCACCAAAATTGAGATGCTGTCGAAAAGTAGCGGGAATGTAAATTTTAACTTTGAGAAAACTTTTGAACTTATAAACTCGGTCATCCAGGTGAAAAGTGCGATTTCAACCGGATCTGAATCAGCCCACACCGAGCAGTTAGATGATTGGAAAAGACGAAAGAAAAAAGAAAATCTGAATATTTTGTCCCTCGGAATTGCCATTGGCTTTGCTTTTATTTTTTGTGGAAACTTAATCTACAAGAAGTTAAATACAGATCCCGTGAAAGAAGAGCTGATAAGGCTAGCTGCCGAGCGTAAGCAGCAGGATGCACAGAATATTTTTGTGGCCGCTAAGGATTCCAAATATTTTGATAACTATGTCGATTCGACATTGTACACTCTTAATTTTGCCGACACCTTTTTAGATGATTCGATCCAGCAGGAATGGGTTGGTCACGCTACAAAATACTTCCTGAGACAGTGGAAAGTTGAGGAAGAAAAAGTAATCCAAGTGATTTCAAATTCCAGAGCACTTGTACAAAGCATTGTCGAGGCAGAGCCCACGCTGAAAAAAGATCGAATAACGATAGACATTGCTAAATTAAAAGCGCTAGAACAAGGCTACGTTGCAAGCCAGGCTAAAATCCTCGGAACAAATGTGAAGTACGAAGCTTACAAAAAATTAGAAAAAGATTTCTTTACTCAAAAAATTAATCGCCGTACCCCGGCAAGCAAATAATTATCTTATTTGTTTTTATATTTATCAGTCCGAACTTTTATAGTTGTTTTGAATGGCGATTGCTTTTTGTCGGCACCCCGCTTTTCCGACGACGCAGCTTGGTAGTTAATCGTTGCTGCGCCGGTAATATAAGACTTAATTTGTTCGTACATTTTAGAATCCGAGGGCGTGATAAAGGTGATAGCCCTACCTTCCTTTCCGGCCCGAGCTGTGCGCCCGATACGGTGAATAAAATCTTCCGCTGAAAAAGGCAAATCGTAATTTATAATCACCTCAACATGAGAAACATCTAAACCTCGAGCTAATAAGTCCGTGGTAACAATTATTTTTTTAGAATCTTCCCTGAATTCACGAATAATACGTCGGCGATGGCCTTGGTTTAATCCTCCGTGAATCATCTCGGCCTCAATTTCATTAGAAATTAAATAGTCTTGGACCCGGTCGCAACTGTCTTGGCTTCCAGTAAAAATAATAACGGAACCTGTCGCCTGCGATAGTTCGTTAAGTAAGGCTTGGTCTTTGTCTTTGCGGTCTATGATGAAGATGGTCTGCCTTAAGGTTTCAACTGGTTTTTCTGAATTTTCTGTCCTAATGTATACAAGATCTTTTTTCATGAAGTTTAAAGTCATTTTTTCTAATTCTGGTTTTAAACTGGCTGAAAAGAGTAGAGTTTGTTTTTCTCCCCGCAATGTTTTTTGAATATTCTTAAGTTGCGGTGAAAAGCCCAGGTCAATCATGCGATCGGCTTCATCGATCACGACAATTTCAACATTCTTCAGCAATAATTTATTATTAATCAAATGATCATTGAGCCGCCCGGGCGTGGCGATTATGACCTGCGGGTTCTTTTTCAGCTGACTAATTTGCGCGGCTGTCGGAATTCCCCCAATGACTAAGCAGATATCTATTTTCAACTGAAGTTTGTAATCGCTATAGACTTGAAAAATTTGCTGAGCCATTTCGCGGCTTGGAACTAATACTAAAGCGCGCGATGTTTTTCTGTTTTCCAGTAGTGCCAACGTTGTTAAGACAAACGCTAACGTTTTCCCACTGCCGGTTTGGGCAATGGCAACTATATCATTTCCAGCTAAGATGACTGGAATGGCTCGAGATTGTACTTCGGTTGGCTTTATAATGGCTCGGCTAGATAGCTCTTCGACCAACGGCACTGGAAGATTCATTTCTTCGAAGCTTTTAACACCCTGGCTTGAAATTTTACTGGTCACTTTTCACAGTTAATAAACTGGTCATTATCGAATTCAAAAGTCATGGCCATCAACTGTAAAGCATCAATACCACGATTATTAGAGATTAAAGTTGCGGTTCCTTTAACATGACTTTCAATAATCGCTGATTGCGTGTCACCATCTTTTTCTCTAGAAAATCGAGTCACTTCAATGTACGGAATTCCTGCGCCTTTTAAGCCGGCAATAGGAAGGGTCTGAATTTTATAGATATTATTAGGAAGTCCATCATAATTGTTTTTGCAACTGTAGGTACCATCTTTATAAGCAAAAGCAATCGACCCAAAACCTACAAAAATAATCAACGTAATAAATTTTATCATGTTCCCTCATTCGTGTCGAAAAATTAAAACCCTAACCAACCGGCAAGTCAACTCAGCGAGTAAAAAAATCACCGCGATGGCTTTCGATTTTTTAGATTAAACTTTTCCCCATGGGCTAAAATATGCAGTCGAACATCATGCATTGACATGGTATTTTCCGCCGCGGCTTCCGAAATGTTTGTTGTGCTGACATCTCTGCCATCGATGACATAAACAGCATTGCTTCCAATCACTTTGAACTCATGGTTGCAAATAACAATAGCTGTATCTTCATCAATTCCAACGCCTAAAATTCCGGGGTTCAGTGCCACGGCCCCCAGTAATCGGCCAATGCGGCCCCGCTGGGCGAAGTGCTGATCAATTATGATATCTTCAATAAAACCTAAGCCGGGCGCCATCTTCCAGTTTCCCACTTTATGCGATTCCGAATTTTCACCGCCTATAAGCATATTTTTTCCCATACTTGCCGCCCCTGCCGAGGTTCCCGCTATGATTCCGCCCTTACGAAATATGTCTAAAATGCAATCAAGGACGGGAGTTCCGCCAATTTTTGTTGTGATTTTTAGTTGGTCGCCGCCCGTGAAGAAGACCGCGTGGGCATTTTCAAAAATTTTCAGCTGCTTCGGATGCTTAGCTTCATCATGCTGCTCGACTGAAAAATGAACTAAGTTTTTTAATCCCATCGAGTAAAAAATATTCTTGTAGTCATCCCAAATGTCATTCGGTACGGCGCTAGCAACAGTTACGATCACCATCTTTTTTTTTCCGATGAGCTGGGCTAAACCTGTTAAAATATGCATGTCCCCGGATTTATCTTCTTTTCCTCCGATAATAATCAAGGTTCCGGTTTTATTTTTGCCGGCTTTTTTTATGACACGCGTTTTTTTATTTCCTGATTCCATGCCAATCGACCTTTCGTCGCCCTGTATAAGGCTGATCTGAATACTGAAATCTTCCGGCGCGAAAAAAGAATTTCCCGCTGGCCATGACGTAGTGAATATCTAAATTAGACTTATCAACGACAATCAAGTCGGCATCATTTCCCGCAATTATGGAGCCTTTGAAAGGTAGCTTTAACACTTGCGCTGGCACACTGGTAACGTGGGGTAAAAGTTTTTCGAATGGAATTTTATGTTGAAGCGCGCATTTTCTTATTTCAACCCACAGCTCGGTTGGACTAGAAACTCCGGCATCAGAAGAAAAAGAAAGTTGTGCCGGAGGACCGTCGGATTCTAAATAGTACTTGTACCAAAGTTCGAGATCACTTTCGTGAATATCAAAATCGACGTAACTTCCTTTTTTTGCGATTTCTACGCCCTCGCGAACAAGGTCTTTAGATCTTTCCAGGTGTGTTATGTACAAGCTTTCATATTGAATCTCGTGAATCTCGCACATTTCGCGAATTGTCTTAAGTCGTCTTCGACCTTCACCAACGTGTATTCGCGTGACACCCGCCTTGTGAGTCATAAATCCGGCGACGTAAGAATCAATAACAACGCGACCTAAGGCGTCTGCTGTAGGTTCCGGAGCACGCCGATCAGCGATCGCAACTTCGCCAGCACCAATAATTTCATCCACAAAAATAATATCTCCACGAACGGTTCCCGTAATTGTTTGAGGCGGTATTTCATAGCCGCCCGTGTAGGCGTAAGAACTCATTCCGGCTTCTCGGAAGGCACGCACGCTTCCGAATAGACTACTCATCGTTTTCGTCGTCGTATCGACTCCTATTGTTCCAATAGCGGTGGTGATGCCCCCCATGATGCACTCTTCAATCAGAATTCTTGGTGGTTGTGATAAAAAGCCTTGTTCACCGCTGCCGCCGGCCAACTGAAGTTGGGAATCGATAAAGCCCGGGCAAATGTAATGATTTGTACAATCAATTATTTCTATTTCAATATCGTAATGACTCAGATCTTTGTAGTCAAATGGGCCAATTTTTATGATACGGCCGTATTTAATAAGCAAATTTGTCTTTTCAAATTTGCCGTTTAAAAAAACGTCTCCATCCTTTAATAGAATGAACATAAAAAAATTTCCCCTACAGTTTAAAAAAGAAGCCGGTAAATTATCTACCGGCTTCTAAAAAATTTATTTTTAAAAATTCAATTGGCTGAAGCCTAAACTTTATTCTGGCCTTGCTGACCTGGCGTTGACTTCTTGCTTTGTCCTGACTGACTTCCCATGCCGGATTGCCCTGAGTGACCTGATTGTGATTGGCCGCTTTGATTGCCTATTCCAGCTTGTCCTGATTGTTGACGCTGGCCTGATTGACCGCCCATCTCAGATTTATTACCCATTCCACTTTTTTGATCTTGTTTTTGGAATGAGTTTTGATTTTGCTTATCTTTTGAAGACGTTGATTCATCAACTGATGAGTACTCCATATTTTTTCCTTGTTGAGATCCGGCGCTTTTATCCTGAGACATTGAACCAAAATCTTTACCTGATTTATTAGATTGCGCTTGATCTTGTGGTTTTTGTTGATTTGCCATAATTATCCTCCATTGTTGTTCAGCATAACTTGCTGGTATTTTCTGTTATTCAAATTTATTTGCAAGCGACAGACCTATTTTAAAAGCAACTGATCCGATTAAGGAGTTAAAAATATTTAAATTGGGGCAAATTAAACATCACTTATTCAAAAGTAAAATTTTTATTTCTCAACACAAATATTTTTTAGTGAATAATAACGTTAAGACTACAAACGATTTTGCAAATTGTTTTTATAAAATCTTGAAGCAATAATCGGTGGCAACATGTTCACGAGGAAATCTAACGTTGTAGAAACGATACTTTCTTCCTTGATTGTCGGTTTTATTTTTAAAAAGGCTTCACCCATCATTTTAGCTTCTTGGTGCGTAAACAGTTGCTTTGCTGCAGTAAAAATTTTCCCCTCTTCGTCTTTAATATGATGTTCTAGCGCTGACTTTAGTTTTCTTGCCACTTGCTTCCACCGGGAATCAATCTGATCACGTACCTGAAGTGTTCGCAGCAAAGCTTCAGCCGCTAAATGCTCTTGATAGGCGTCTGAAACCAGTAGCTTTGCTTTTACTAGTGGACGCAACGTATTGTAAAAAACGGCCTCCTCAGCACGTGAGTGCGGAACTAACTCATCACGAATACTTTTTATAATTTGATGTCGCTTCTCTGCGTTTTCTTGTTTTATTGCAACAAGGCGACGCAGATGTTTTTTTAAAGTTTGGTGATCTTTCTTTAAGGCCTCGTAGATTAACATGGCAAACCTCCCGTTTTGGTAAATAGATGAATAGTCTCGAAGGTATATGAAGCAACTTTGGTACCATAATGGGCTATTTTGCACTCGGCGAGCCTAAAATTTGATTTAAATATAGAAACTTGGACAAAATTAATATAAAAAAATATCATGCTTTCTTATTTTGACAATAAAGTTCCACACATCTTGAAACTGGGTTTTCGTGAAGAGGCTATCGCGTCATTACGCGCTTTTTTACAATTACTTTGGGAAACTAACGAGCAACTCAATCTTATCAGCAGAAAGATGACGGCAGCAGAACTGATTGATAATCATGTCATCGATTGCTTGCTTCCATTAGAATACTTTCCGGAAAATGTAAAAACGGTTGCTGATTTTGGAACAGGTGGTGGACTGCCTGGAATAATTTACGCCTTGCAGTTTCCGGACATCAGATTCCGCCTTTATGAAAAAAGTCATCTGAAGCAGGATTTTTTGAATCGCTGTAAATCGCTAGCAAAAAATATAAAAATTGAGGGCGACATTCCGCTTCAGCTTCACGATGTTGATGTGGTCATGGCGCGCGGCTTTAAGCCCTTAGACGTACTGCTAGATATGAGCCGCGATTTTTACCTGAAAAATGGACGTTATTTTTTGCTGAAAGCACGGCGTGAAAAAATTGACGAAGAAATAGTTTTAGCCAAAAAAAAATTTAAAGATTTAACGTGCCAGATTCAGGTCCTGCACTCTCCGGTTCTTGAGGTCGAAAGACATCTTGTGCTGATTCACTTTTAATTTCATCAAAAAGGACGCGATATGCATAAAAACCAAGGCCCCGTCTATTATCATGATTACTTGATGTTAGACCAACTTTTATCAAGTCAAAAAACATTAAGTAAAGTTCATGCAAATGCTGAAAATCCAGAGGCCCACGATGAAACTTTATTTATCGTCGTTCATCAGTCTTACGAGCTGTGGTTTAAGCAAATACTTCATGATTTGAACTCAGTACTTTCTATATTTACCAAACCTGCCGTCGAAGATCATGATTTTGGTTATATTATCCAACGGCTCAGCCGCATCACACAAATTCAAAATATGCTGCTTTCACACCTGAATATCCTTGAGACCATGACGCCAATGGATTTTTTAGAATTTCGTAGCTTATTGATGCCTGCTTCTGGTTTTCAAAGTAATCAATTTCGAGAAATCGAAATTAAATTAGGTCTTTCGACCAACGATCGACAAAGCGTAGACCGTGAATTTTTCATGGGCCGCTTGAACGAAAAAGATCGCAATAAGTTAATCGAATTAGAAAAAGCTCCCTCATTACTGAAATTACTTGAAGCTTGGCTTGAAAGAGTGCCCTTCACCAGCACTGGGACTTTTAATTTTTGGGATGAATACAAAAAAGCGATTGAACAAATATTAACTGATGACGAAGAAACGGTCCAAAAAAACGCCGCTCATCTATCCGAAAAGCAGATCCAAATGCAAATTGAAAATCTGCGGCTTAGTAAAGAAAACTTCAATAGTCTTTTTGATCTGTCCCTGCACGAAAAAATTATTCAATCCGGACAAAGAAAGCTTTCGCAAAAGGCCATTTTGAATGCGCTTTTTATTTTTCTTTATCGGGATGAGCCTATGTTAGCTATGCCTTTCCAAATGCTAACGACAATCATGGATATTGATGAAAACTTTACGACCTGGCGCTATCGTCACGCCCTTATGGTTCAGCGCATGATTGGCTCAAAAATTGGTACGGGCGGATCCTCCGGCCACGAATATTTAAAAAGAGCGGCTGAAAATAACCGGGTGTTTGTCGATTTATTCAATCTTTCAACATTTTTAATACCGCGTAGCAAGCTGCCGAAAATTCCTGCGACCATTAAAAAACAGCTTAACTTTAATGTATAAAAAATATTATCAACTTTTTTTGAATGCTAACAAGCACCTACAGCACTATGCAGCCCACAGCCACCACTACTGGCCGGATGTGACTCGAGCCGCAACGATTCAGTATTGGGATGATTCGGCCAGTAAGGTAGATGCAAAGTGGAATTATTTTTTCTCCGAGAAAATTCCACAGACACAGAAGCTTATCGCAGAAATTTTAAATTTATCTTACCCCGAACAAATCACCTTTGCTCCGAATACCCACGAATTTATTTTTCGAATACTTTCCTGCTTTAACGTTAAAAAGCCCCTTCGCATATTAACGACAGATTCAGAGTTCTATAGTTTCGAAAGACAGATAAATCGGTTGGCTGAAGATCACTTAGTTTCCGTAGAAAAAATTGCGACGGAACCGTTTGCTACTTTTGAAAGCCGCTTCACGGAAGCGATACAAAATAATCACTACGATTTAATTTTCATGAGTCACGTTTTTTACAATTCTGGCTTCGCTGTTCAGAACTTAAATCAACTTGTTCAGGCGGTGCGAAGTCCAGAAACGATCATCGTCATCGACGGGTATCATGGCTTCATGGCCATTCCCACAGACTTAGCCCCAATTCAGGACCGAATATTCTATCTTTCAGGATCCTACAAATATGCCCAAGGGGGCGAGGGCTGTTGTTTTCTGACGGTTCCTAAAAACTGTTCTTTTCGTCCGATCTACACGGGATGGTTTGCAGGCTTCAGTAGCTTAGAGTCAGCCGGTGGCCCGAAGACAACCTACGACAATGACGGAAAACGCTTTGCGGGCTCAACGCAGGATTTTACTGCACTTTACCGGCTGCAGTCCGTGCTCGAATTGTTTCGTGATAATTCGATTACGGTCAAAAATATTCATCAACATGTGCAGACAATTCAAAAACAGTTTCTGCAACATCTAAAACAAATAGAAAGTTTGGATCTTTCAGAAAAAAATCTTTTAATTCACAATCCACAGCATCATGGACATTTTTTAACTTTTCAACTGGATACGGCAGAAGCCGCAGAAAAATTAAATCGCTTTTTATTATCTAACAACATTGTGACGGACGTTCGCGGGTCTCGACTTCGCTTTGGCTTCGGGCTTTACCATGACGGCGCCTTTGACCTGCACTGCTTGAAGAAAAAAAACTGATTCCTTTTATGACGTCGTCGATTAATAATTACTACACTCTTAATTATTCTCAACCGGAAGAGTATCATTTTTCGCATGACTCGATTTTCTTATCACGCCACGTTTTTGAAGTTATTAAATCGCAGAGCCTGGACTACAATCATATCCTAGATTTATGTGCCGGCTGCGGAGTCGTGGGCATCGATCTTCTTTACCATTTAAATAGGGATAATTTAAAACCGCCGCAAGAAGTAGATTTCGTCGAAATTCAGCAAGAGTACGCGCCACATTTTGAAAAAAACCTGAATTCTGTCAGAGGTATTCTTAAGACTCATATATTAAGTGATTATAAAATTATTAATTATAGTCACGTAATTCACGATCCAAAATTAAAAGGCCACTACCAGTTAATAATTTGCAACCCGCCTTACTTCAGATTGAATTATGGAAGTTTGTCTGCCTCAGAGTTCAAAAATAGATGTCGCTTTTTTATCGATTCAGATTTTAGAAGTTTAATTGAAGCCATCAGCTACTGCTTGGCTCCGAACGGTAAAGCGTTTGTTTTGATAAAGAGCTTAAAAAAACATGGCGTCGATGTGGAGCAAGAATTAAAGATATTTTCTACAGGCATGACTTTTAAAAAGATCGGCGTTGTTCGAGCCACCGATCTTTTCGAATTCACAAAAAATTAGATTTTATTAATTTACCTGGCGCGGGCGTGGGCAGAAAAAGAGTTGTCATGCTTTTTTGTTTTCGCTTTCATTTTTTTAATAGCAGAACCTTTTTCTGAAAAGGGCTTTGTCGACTTCGCACTTTTTGTCGCCTTTATAAAATTAGAATCTGTTTTTTGATGGGAAGCAGACTTCATCTGCGCCTCAGAAGAAGTATTTAAGTTGGCCTCTTTGCGCTTCAGCTGGGCCGTTTTACGATGGGTCTCGGCCACGAAAGACTCTTTAATTTTACGTGCTTCCATAATGCTTTTTCCAAGTAATGTTAAGCCTTCATCAAAAAATTTATTTACTGATTCGCGTATTGCCACTTCCCCTTGGCGAGCCACAAGTGCGCCCTGTCTTTGATACTGCATGGCCTTTGATTGAAGCTTTTTTGCTTGAGTCATTAAATCTACGATTTGAACTTCGATTTGTTCTAGTGTCACAGTGGTCCCCGCTTTGTTTAGGTATATGGCTAAATAGCATTTTTAAATCTGCACGAATAAGCTTTGTTCAATAAGCCTTGAGCAAAACCCATTCCAAAATCTTGAGGAGCTTATGACCAGCATAATCTTTAAAACTTATTTTAAGTGAGGGCTTCTTCAGCTGACGAGACTTTTTTCCCCATGGCCTAACTTAAAAAGTGTAAGAAAAGGGATTAATATTTTCACTGAATTTGAAAATCCTGAAATCCATTTTTGATGCGGTCGCCTTGTTTGGCGATGTTGGTAAGATCTTGCCCGCACGTTCCACTTAACAGGCCTTCAAGGTAACCCATGGATGCTTCTAGTGAATCCATATAATCAATTGTGTCGGCCGATAAAACTAATCTTTGCTTTGGATTAGCTTTGATCAAGTCATTGTAGAAATGCTTTTTTGAAAAACAAGAAAAGAAAGTTAACACGGCATCTTTCCTAGAGCTATTCTTTATCTGTTTTAGAACTCGGGTGATACCCGGTTTTTTTACTCGGTAATAACCATCATAATTGACATGTAAGTTTGAGGCTAAGATCGGAGGATTAAAATCGGGACCGCCACCATTTCTAGAGTGCCCATTATAAATAACCACATCGGCAACACCAATTCCATTAAAGTAGTTATCCTCTGACTGCGCGGTTAAAAAATCCTGCCTGTCTTTCAGAGAATTTTTATTGTCTAAGAATGACTCGGATGCCGAAGCTTGAGTTAAGGTGATTTTAACTAACACGCTTTTACCTAAAAGTTTTATTCTTTTTTCTAATAGAACTTGTCCGTAATTAGGATCACCGTTTTCAGTAAAGCCGCATAGGCTTAAGACCGAATTATCTTCACAACGATCCGTCAAAGCGTGGCGTATACTATTATAGACACCGATATCCAGGCTCGGTGAGAGGCCCCAGTTTTTATTATTCCACAAAATATCGACGCCCTGGGAATCGTCGAAGTACCCCAGAGCATAACGAATATCAAAGACTCCCTTTTCAATAGCATTTTTGTAAACGGGTAAACACTTATTTGGACTGTCATTAGTTTCTAGAAGATTCAAAGAGTTTTCGATTCCAGAGGCAACGATTTGACCTTCATATTTCTTAATACGATCATAAGCCCAAAAATTATAATCGTAGATATCACCCTGGGCTTGAGTCGCTAAAGATAGAAATAAAAGTGAACAACCAATTAAAAAATGCATAGGATCTCCTTGGGGAGCTCATCATAACGAATTTCTTTTAAACCGACCTGTGTTATGTTTTAGACACGAACTTTTTCTAATGCTGTTGAATTCTTTGACACTGCAGGCTTATTCAAACACTATTCAAAACGCCCTAGCTGGCTAAGACTACAATGGGATGTTTTTTGACTGAAAATTATCAACGCAAACGAAAAACGAAAGATCCCTGCCCGGTATGTTTTTTACATAAAAGCATGTGTTTATGCGCTTCTATTCCGAAGCTAGATCTTCGCACCCGAGTCTGTTTGGTCATTCATCGTAAAGAGCTTAAGCGTACCACAAATACAGGGCAGTTGGCTCTTAATGCGCTAACCAATAGCGAAATGAAAGTTCGTGGTTCTATCAACGAACATTTAGATTTGTCGCAAGTTCTAAATTCAGATTACTATCCACTTCTTTTTTTCCCGGCTGAAAATGCCATTGAATTGACGGCTGATTTTGTCGCGACGATTAAAAAACCTATTCTATTGATTGTTCCCGATGGAAATTGGCGCCAGGCCAGCAAGGTTCATTCGCGCTATCCTGAACTAAAAGATGTCCCTCGGGTTATGATCAGTACAAAAAACAAAAACGATCAGCATTTAAGAAAAGAATCAACCGAATACGGAATGGCCACGCTTCAAGCGATCGCGTATGCACTGGGTGCAATCGAGGGTGAGGCTGTGCAGAGTGAGCTTTTAAAATTATATCACCTGAAATTGCAAAAAACTTTAATTGGGCGCGGTCACTTGAAGGAAAATACTTAAACCAAATTTTGGATTTCGAATCGAGTAGTGTAATTTAATATTCGCCAATGACTTCAAATAATTAATTTAAGACTTTCCTGCGCCAACCGTATATCTGCAGCCAATTGGCCTTTTCTTTCGTTCGCCTCAGTCTCATTTATTGATCTAAGTATCGCCGATGGATGCCATGAAATTATAACTCCGGGTGCAACTTTCAAAGTCGTAATTACTTTTCCGCGCTCTTCCGCTATTTTCGGCAACTTTCCCGTGATGGCTGTTGCTGCGGTCGCACCCAACGCGATTATGACTTTAGGTTTTACCAATGCAATCTCGGCTTCAAGCCATGGTTTGCACGCGTGCATTTCAGACCCTGCCGGCTTTTGATGAAGACGTAATTTTCCACGCGGCGCCCACTTGAAGTGTTTAACTGCGTTGGTTAAATAAATTTTCTCGCGCGAAACGCCCGCTTTAATTAGGGCTTCCTTTAAAATTTCTCCGGCGGGTCCGATGAAAGGAATTCCGGCCAGATCTTCCTGGTCTCCTGGTTGTTCGCCGACAATCATTATTTCGGCATCTTGTGGTCCAACCCCAAAAACAGTTTGCGTCGCATGTGCATGAAGCGGACAGGCCTTGCATTTTGCAGCTTCCGACTGAAGTTGAGTCCACGTTAATTTGAAATCAACATCGGCAGCGCGGTTTTGATTCGCCGCCATTTTTTGTAACTGCTGCGGAGCTTCTCGAATTAAATTTTGAATCAGTGAGGTCTCGGGCATGCTAGACCAATACTTCGGGGCCATTTCTGATTTCATCATTTTAATTTTTATACGGGCTGGGTTGAAGATGGATTTATAGTAAGTTTTCCAAACCTCATCCCAATCGTCTGTCGTGTGAAAATCAGATTGCTCCATTCCCGGTCCAAAGGTTAAATGATTTAAATCCCAATGGGCCGACTCGTCTGGAGCAAAAATTGACCACGGGCGATCCCCAAAGCGCCGCGCGAAAAAAGGCGCAGCTGCTTTTACGATTAAATGTTCCGGTCGATGCCATGCTAGATAAGACTCTTTTCCGTCAACGAAAGATTTTTTAAAGCGAACGAACGCGTGCATCTTATGGATATCGTGGGACACCGATTTTTTGAGTAAATTTGCTTTTTGAATATCTGAGTCCACCGCAATTTTTAATAAATTTGGATTTTCATGAATCATTCGGTACAAAATCCGGTACAGTAAATCCCAACGCTCGTCATCGCGCGCGTAAGAGACTCTTTTCGCTAAATCCAAAAATTCAGGTGGAACAGAAAGCTTAAAATTTTCTTTCGAAGACAAATCAAATGTTGTGTCCATCGAAAACAGCGAAAGTGTTTCTTGATTCCAGTGAATGTCTGCTGGTGGAACGGCCTGGCTGATAAATTTCCTGGCAACTTTTCGCCATCCTTCGAAATCCTTTTCAAACTGGGCCTGAATCATATCTCGCTAGTGCTTTCTGCTGGCTGATCGAATAAAGAAAGCTGCACCTCTTTGGGTTTTAAGCGTGATTTTAGAGAATCCGAATCTAGTAGCCAAATGTTCGGGTTATGGTCTGCCGTTACAACAAAATATTTTGCGCGGGAAATGGCGATATGCATTTTTTGTAAATCTAAAAGAGTAATTTTGTGAAATTTGCGCAGTTGTAAAATACGCTCGACATTTTTCACGCCAACTCCGGGAATGCGTAACAAAGCCGACCTTGGTGCGGTGTTAATATTTACTGGAAAAGATTCCCGATGAACAAGGGCCCAGCTTGTTTTCGGATCAATATCTAGACTCAGGTTAGGTGTTTCTGCGTTCACAAGTTCGTGCGATTTAAATCCGTAAAAGCGTAACAACCAGTCTGCTTGGTAAAGCCTGTTTTCACGAATCAAAGAAGGATTTTGAACTGGAAGTAAGGCGTCGGCGTTGGGGATGGGGCTGTAAGCCGAATAATACACTCGCCGTAAAGAATATTTTTCATAAAGTTTTTCGGAAGTTTTTAGAATCTCAGAATCCGCGCTTGGCGTTGCACCAACAATCATCTGGGTTGTTTGGCCTGCGGGGGCAAACTTTGGTGTGGACTTGATGTGCTTGTAAGAATCTTTTGTCTCGATCACTTTGTCTGCTATTTGCCCCATCGCTTTTGTGACAGACTCAATGCTTTTCGCGGGAGCCAGTAAATCTAAATCAGGCTGAACCGGCATTTCAATATTTGCACTCACCCGATCCGCCCACTTACCAGCTTCTTCGATTAGTTCTTGCGAGGCCCCAGCCACAACCTTGAGATGGATGTAGCCATTAAACTTATGCTTTTCGCGAAGTCCTTTTGCCACCCGAATTAAAAGCGCCATTGTAGAATCCGAACTATCAATGATCCCCGAGCTTAAAAATAATCCTTCGATATAATTGCGGCGGTAAAATTCTAAGGTCAGCCAAATCACTTCTTCAGGCGTAAACTTCGCCCGCTTCACATCACTGGAAACGCGGTTAATACAGAACTTGCAATCATAGATACAATAATTAGTTAAAAGAATTTTTAGTAAACTAATACAGCGTCCATCCGGTGCGTAACTATGGCAAATACCCATACCTTCCGAATTGCCAAGCCCACCAGGATCTCGTTTTCGCTTGGCTCCGCTACTCGAGCACGAAGCATCGTATTTTGCCGCATCAGCTAGAATCGCTAACTTTTTTTGAATCGTTTGAAGTGAGGGTGTTTCAGTCATAATTTACATATTACTTACATATTACTATTAATGGTAGTAAAAACCTTCTTTAAGCCGAGTAACAAGACTTTTTTCCATAGAAAAGAACTAGTTCTTAGCCGGCATTAGGGCTTTTTGGCTTGCGTCCAATAAGCCAGTAAACTGCAGCGCCAATAAAATTCATAAAAAAGATAAGCGCGATCCATAAGGCCTTATTTTTGTTGGTGCTATTGGCAACATCAATGATCGCGATCAGTGGAAACAGAATGAGGCCGAATAATATGATTCCCAAAATTGCTAAATGCGCGATGCTAAACTCACCCATGCGTTCTCCTTGAAGTTCTTTTCGCAAGCTTAGATTTTTTTCGAAAGTCTTTCACGCCCTAAAAGACCAGTTAGACCTACGTCAGTTAATAGGTTGCACTGAGTCGGGGCGCTACGTCTTTATATTTAATGTGATTAAAACTTTATAGAACTAAAATATTTTGACAGAGCCTCTAGTTGTACTAACCTCAAAATATGAAAAAAATATTAGCTCTGATATTGTTATTCGTACTTTCTGGAACCGGCCAAGCTCAGCAGGCAAAAGCTATCGCCAATTTTTCGGGACACTGGATAGCAACCGATGGAAAAGTTTCCAGCAACATTGGACTCAACTCTAATTGCAGTCGCGTCGAAATTTTAATACAACAATCTGAGACTGAAATATTAACTCAAGTTTACAATGCAGAATGCAATCTGTTTGGATCAAAATGGGGACCTATTCGTCAACAAATTCGAGACGGAAAAGTTTACGAGCAAGACGAAGAAGTCGGGACAATCTCAACTGACACCATGATAACTATTTCTGCAAGTGGCACATCGAAATATGCTTACAACTTGAAGTTAGTTCAGAATGCAGACGGAACTAAGTCTTTGAAATCTTATTACGGAACTCAGGGGGCTATCGGCGCCATTGCGACCGAAGCAACTCATCATTTAGTTCCTTAGGTTACTGCAAAACTTAACTTAGTTTCCGGTAACCTGACAAAAATCTTTTGGAAACACTAACGGAATGAAATAAGTATTTCCGTCTTTTTCAAAAATAACACGAAATCGATATTGAACTTGTTCTCCGGAGGCCCCATTTTCAGTAAGCTTACTGAGATTAACGCCGCCAACATGAATTTGATTTTTTTTATCCGGATCCGAAGTCAATGAGCCACCCTGGAAGCACGCCGAAAGCCAAAATTCAGAATTTAATTTGCAAGAAGCAACGGGCCACTTTAGGGAAAATCCCGCAAGAATATCCTGAAGTTCTTCGTAAGCCATTCGATAGAGCCCAAATGAGATGGGGCGAACCGGACCATATTCCACCGGGGTAAACTGAGCACCGCGCCCATTTCCATAAGACAGATTGACCTCCGAGGCGGTACTTTGAAACGAAAGACTTTCCCCCGAGGGACTGGCGCACTGAATGCTTTTTGCAAATGAGGTGTTGGCGATAAAAAGGAACGTCAGTGTCACTAGAAATTTTATCATAGCTGATCATCATAACTTACGAGATTTCGGTCAAGCATTACGCCTACTAGAAAACGTTATCACGCACAGTAACTTCAGGTTTCGAAAAAGATCTTGAAAAATAACACAGCGCAAGGTCTGGTGCTCGACTAAAAATTTCTATATCTTGAGACCACGAAACACGACTGTTAACCTTTTTTTATAAATTAAAAAAAAGGAATCATATGAAAAAAATAGTAAATATTTTGGCGACGTCTATCCTTTTAGGATTTTTTGGTTGCGCCACAGAATCTCACAAGGCTTTACAAGTTGAAAACTCGGCTTCAGCTCAAACGGCTCACACTTATCAGGGACCGAAACATCCTATCATGGTCAGCAATTTCGACAATAAATCTGGCTTTATGCGAGGTATTTTTTCTGAAGGACCGGATCGTTTATCTAGCCAAGCTAAAACTGTCTTGATGGCCCACTTACAACAAACCGGTCGTTTTCGTGTTCTAGATCGTGACAACATGAAAGAGCTTTCTGCCGAAGCGAAACTATCTGGTAAAGCGCAAAAAATAAAGGGCGCTGACTTCGCAATTACCGGCGACGTTGCAGAGTTCGGACGCAAAGAAACCGGAGACCGCCAATTATTTGGTGTTCTAGGTAGTGGAAAAAGCCAAGTCGCTTATTCAAAAGTGACCGTGAACGTTGTTGATGTGGCGTCTTCTGAAGTTGTTTATTCAGCTTCAGGCACGGGTGAATACGAATTAAATAATCGTGAAGTTTTAGGCTTCGGCGGAACAGCATCTTACGATTCTACTTTGAACGGAAAAGTTTTAGATCTAGCAATGCGCGAAGCCGTAGACCGCCTTGTGGAAGGTCTCGAGCAAAAAAAATGGAGTTTAACAAAATAATTTTATGCGTTTAAATTTTTCAAGTTCATTCAAAATTTTTTCGAAAATTATTATTTTAACTGCTTTTTCTACTGTATTTAGCAGCTGCGTGAGCTCCACTAAGTACTACTGGGGTGAATACGAAAATTTGATTTACACTCAATACCAAGAACCAGGAAAAGCGACGCCCGAAGTTCAAATTCAAAAACTACAAGCGGATATTCAAAAGGCTGCAAGTAAAAACAAGCCATTGCCGCCAGGTTTCTACGCTCATTTAGGTTACCAATACCTAGAAATTGGGAAGACCGGCGAGGCCCGTCAGTACTTTAATGCCGAAAAAAAATACTTCCCTGAATCGGGCGTGTTGATGGACCGTTTTTTAAAGAAAATTAAGTAAGGATATATTTAAATGATTTCTTCAAATTTAAAAAATGCGAATCTGGTTATGGGTCTAAATATTTTATTAGGTGCTCTTGCTATTCTCCTGTTTGGCTGCGCAACGCCAAAGAATTATGATCAGTTTCGCGCGGCTCATCCTAAATCAATTTTAGTACTACCCCCTAAAAATCAAAGCACTGATGTCCGAGGCACATACAGCTTCTTATCAACCGTAACGCTACCCATAGCTGAAAAAGGATTTTACATTTTTCCTGTTGCTGTTGTAGACCACATGATGAAAGAAAATGGATTACCTTCTGCAAATGAAATGCATGAAGTGTCTTTAAAGAAAATAAAAGAAATATTAAACCCCGATGCGGTCCTTTACTTAACGCTTGAACAGTACGGTTCAAAGTTCGTCGTTGTACAAAGTCAGACTACAGTTGCAGCCGCTGGAAAATTAGTCTCAACGGCTTCGGGTCAAGTTTTGTGGGAAGGGAAGATTGTAAAAACAGTTGCCTCTTCGTCAAATAATGGCGGAGGCCTTGCCGGTCTTTTAGTAAGCGCTATCGTTACCCAAGCCGTAAATTCTTCGGTCGATTATGCTCATGATGTTTCCGTAATTGCCAGCCACGAACTTTTCATGACCGATGGCCAAGGTTTATTAAACGGGCCCTATAAGCAAGATTCAACAAACAGCCGTTATTAAAGCGACGACTGCCTCATAATCTTGATCGAGGAGTATCTTTTTTTCATCACCACGATGAATATTAAGTTGTCTGCTTTCCCGTTGGGTTGTGCGTTGGAATTCGGGCTAGCGTTTCGAGCGCAGCCTTTCGGCCTTGTTCGACCAGTTCAATTCTTTCTTCTTTATTAAAAAATCCTGAAAATGCGCTGCACTTTAGATTTTGTGCAGGCCGCACTTCCGTAATTTCCACGTTGCGAATGGCTAGCTCAGTCTGAATCATTTCAAGTTGTTGCGCCGAAATCAAACCTTCAGCCATCATCGCTTTTAATTTATCAGCTTCGTGATTAACGTTCTGAGCATTTTTTAGATCGCGAAATAACCTTTCATTAATCAGGATATCAATCAGATGATTCAGCAGCCCAAAACCACTTTTCCAATCCCCAGGCTTCATCATCGCCGGAAATGGAACGGGCATAATAACACGATTGACGGTGGAATCTTGCAACGCATATTTTATCGGTGCATTGTTAACAGCGCCGCCATCCACACAAAAGCCAATTTTCGGAATTTCTACGGGATTAAATAAACCGGGAAAAGCGCAGGCCGCAGCAACCACATTAAAAACTTCTTCTAAACTTTCTTGAGAATCAAAATGCCGTCCAGAAAATTCGATGATCTTTTCATACGTAGTCGCATCCTTATGACCAATTCTTGAAACTGCTCCATTCAGTGGAGTCACAATAATTTTAAGTTGAATTTCTTTTTTCTTCGTGCCCGTACAGGGACTAATTATTTCACGCATATTCTTTAGTAATCCCGACTGCCGAGATAATCCGCGACCGCGCAGCAAACCCCAAAAATCAAGATTTAAGGTATCCTGCCAGCCGCCATTTTCAATCCACGAAGCTGTTAATTTTTGGACCATTTCTTTTTCGCAACCACTGCGAATACCGATCGCATAAGCAAGACCATTTAAAGCCCCTGAACTTGTCGCAACTATGCGGTCGATCTTCATTTTGTTGTCGACCAAGACATCAATGACACCAGCCTCGTAAGCGCCCCGAGCCACAGCACCGGGTAATACAAGCGCGAAGTGAGTTGAAGCAGCCTTAGTCATAAATCCTCGTCAATGTTGTAAGAATTAACTGAAAAGCCAACGTAACCACCAAGCTTTCCGTTGGGTGTAAGGGGCATAGCGAACGGGGACATCGAACCAAAATGATTTTTTTAAAATCGCTTTGGCGTGAGTAAAAGTTTTAAAACTAAATTCGCCGTGATAGTTCCCCATTCCGCTGGCACCGACTCCGCCGAATGGTAAAGTTGCAATCGGCATATGAATGACTGCATCGTTCACGCAAAGTGCTCCTGCGGAAGTATCTGCGGTTACTCGCTCGATAGCTTCGCTATTAGTAGTGAAAAGGTATAGCGCTAACGGCTTCGGGCGCGCATTTATAAAATCGATGATTTCAGAAAGATCTTTTATTTCAAGAATAGGTAAAATCGGACCAAAAATTTCTTCTTGCATAATCGGCGAATCAGCCTTCGCTAAAACCAGCGTCGGAGAAATAAATAAATTAGCGCGATCAAAATCTGCGCCGTGCAGAACTTTTAAATTTTGGGTCAGATTAGTTAGGCGGTCAAAATTTTTTGCATTGACGATGCGGCAGTAGTCCGGACTTTTCACAACATCTGTTCCATAAAATTGATGGAGAGCATTTTTCAATTCGTAAACTAACTTTTCTGTCAGATCTGGGTGCACCAGAATATAATCTGGAGCGACGCACGTTTGCCCGGCGTTCATAAATTTACTCCAGGCCAGTCGCCGTGCTGTGACGACAATATCGGCATCATTCATAACAATCGCCGGTGACTTACCACCCAGCTCCAGTGTTGTCGGAGTCAAATGAACGGCTGCTTTTGTTAAAACTATTTTTCCAACAAGTCCACTTCCCGTAAAAAAAATTGTATCAAACTTTTTGTCCAGTAATAAATCTGTTTCCGCTGCGGCTCCTTGAATGACAGCAAATAAATCACGATCAAGATATTTTGGGATCAGTTCGCCTAATAGTTTCCCCGTGCACGCCGAAATTTCTGAGGGCTTGATCATCGCGGCATTGCCGCCAGCAATGGCCCCAACAAGGGGCGCTAAGGTCAGATTGATCGGATAATTCCAGGCTCCAATAATCAGGGCTAAGCCCAGGGGTTCATACACGATAAGACTTCGACCCGGCTGATTGTAAAGTGGCGTGCGAACCTTTTTTGGGCGCATCCAATTTTTTAGTTTCTTAATCGTTAAATTTATTTCAGCTAGCACCACGCCCTGTTCGGTGGCCTCACATTCAAAACGACTTTTTCGTAAGTCCTTCCACATCGCTTCGCAAATGGCTTCATTGTTTTCAGTCAGTAAAAGTTTAAGGGCCTGAAGCTGGCGGATGCGCCAGTCGTAATCCCGATTATTTTTTTTTAGGCCCGTCATCAGACAGGTGTACGTTAGATCAAGATTTTTTTGAAACGAAGTGATATCTGGTGATGTCATTTCGTCACGTTAATCTTTCCGGACATCGTTTTTCCATGGACTGAGCAGTGATACAGAAAAGTTCCGATTTCTTTAAAAACGATTTTCTTTGAAGTCTTCTGTGGATGAATATCACCCGTATCAAACTTCGAACTTGATTTTTCGTCAGCAGCAGACGTTGCGGAATGGTCGGTGTAAGATTTGTTGATCCACTCCACCGTGTCGCCCGTTTTAACTTCCAGCACCTTTGGCTCATAGCTAATGCTTTTCATAGTGACGGTATGGGATCCCGCGAAAGCTACGGGTGCAAATAACAAAATGCACAGCGAAATTTTTGGTAAAATATGAAAAAAATAACTAGTCATCTAACTCTCCGATAAATTTAAAAAAAATTAAAAATACTTCATATATTCGATCAACGATTTTTTTTCGTGATCACTTAAATTCGATCCGAACGTATGTCCGCGGTCTTCAATAAAATCCGGGCACGAATTGAGCTCTAACAATTTTTGTTGGGCAGATTCAATTCCCACTTCACGGCGCTGATTGATTAAACTTGCAAAATGCTTCCGAGATTTCCCACCCAATACACCTTTCAAATAAGCACCCAATACCGAAGACACATGGGTGGGGTTGAAGCTCATCAGCAAATTCACAGGTGTTCCTGCTGGAAGTTCAAAAATTTGTAATTTCATATCATCGAAAGATTTAAGATGCGGCTGCAGACCGGGAAAAATATCTGGCAGGCTGGTGACTTCTGTTGTCCGCTTTATCGATTTAATTCCATCACGTTTTTCTGGCCACAAAAGCTTTTCCACAGCGTCGTTAAATGCATCCATCCGGCCTTTCACAGAGGGATCACCCGTGTAACGGCCCAGCGAATTATTATGAAAATAAGGTGCGGTCGCCCAAATACTCACTAATGTTGGTGTTCGGTAAAAAGCCTGATGACCTTGCCATTGAATATCGTATTTTCCCGTCAGCGGATTGTACAACCCAGTTTCTTTCCCGGTCGTATCATGATCCACCAAAGTGATCATTTTGCTGCGTTCGTCTTTATAGGTTTGGCTGGACATCTGACCCCATGTTGAGCCTGCCATCGCATTTGTTCCCATCGCGCGCTGGGCATTGGTGCCAATTTCAAGAACCGAGTGTCTTGCATCATCTGAAAGATAGTTGTCATTGAGAAAATCTTTTTTAAAAACAAGTTCGCGCCATGCTTTTTTTTGTTCTGCGGGCGTTAACGGAAAAGGGTCAGGTCGTTTACTACTATGACAAGAGGCGCAGTTTTCTGCGAAAACTTTTTTTCCTTCATTCAGCACAAGGTCATCTTCATGCAGAAAAGTTTTTCCGCCGGGGGCTTCTTTTAATGGAAAGGAATCATACGACATTAAAAACGTTGCCATATTCGGCATGCGTCGTTCCGTTTGCATCCAAGGACTGTTTGGATCTTTTCGTTCTTTACCAATGATATCAAATTCTTTGGGTTTAAATTTTCGCCATAAACTGGATTTAAGATCAAACAGATTCACCGGCCAAGAGGAATACCAATCATCATGCATCATGCCTTCATTGACATAGACGCGGACTGAGGCCATTAAAATTCCCATCGAGTCCGCACCATCGGTCAAGATGTGAGGAACTTTAATTGTTGGATGAGCCTCTGTTCCCCCCAAAGCACCTGTCGGGCTATCCAGTGGAACTCCTGCATTTTTATACATGGATTTAATCAACGTTGCTTGCGCCGGAGTAATGGACTCAACGTGAGCGACCTTCAGGCGCTCTTGCAATCGTAAAATCGCGTTGATATTGGTAGGATTATTGATCGAGTCCGTCGGAAATCGCGAGGTTTCACTGGTTCCTGGCTCTTGGGTTTTTAAATAATGGTAGACGATAGAATTTTCTTTTTGGCTTAACCCGAAGGCCATTCCTTCACGAAGATACTGATTGCCAAACGAAGATGTTAAATTTTCCCAGGTAGGTTCAGCCGGATTTTTCGGAGGATGAAGTGGATTAAAACTGATATGACAAAAGACGCAAGCCATGCCCACTTTGTAAGGAGGTTCAACGTAAGTACCGCCCCGAATATAGTCTTCGGTAGACCATTTCTTTGGATCAAATTTTTCGTTCTTAAAAAGTTGCAGTCCAATGACTCCGCTAGAATACCCAAACTTTTCAGGATCCCATTGAAGGGTACCATCTTTCATGCGATCAATCCTCAATCCAAATTGATCCGGCTTTTCGGCAGCGACGGCATCCGGGTCATTGATGAGGCCCAACTTTTTAAAACGATCTTCGCGGGGAACAATCATCAGAAGTCGTAAAAGATCCAACCGCAAATTAGTAAAATTGTGAGGACCTGCCGTCAGGCGTGCAACATCTTCCCAAAATCCGGGATTGTCGACTCCAACCCACCAGTGCCATGTGTCCATCCCATCAGCGATGGCAGCGGCAGAAAGACCCATTTTTTTTGCAGCCTCTTCAGCATGTTTTTGACGATAAATAATATATGTCACTTCACCAGGTCGAACAGGCCGCCCAAATTCATAATCGAAGCTATAGGGTTCGGCTGAAACTTCGACAGCCGTCAGAAAAAGTAGAACCGGTAGGAACAACAACGAGACTAAATGCACATTTTTTATTTTCATATTGGATCGGTCTCTTTCTCAGCTTCCGCCAAGCTACAGTTGATTTAGTGCAGCTACAACCAATATGCCAATGGCAATCAAAAAGAAGTCGATTTAAAAAATCACTCAATCCATAAAGTAGATTTTAAAGTTAGATCTTTCAATTTTCATAAAACATATTTTAACGGGCTGGGAAAAAATACTCTGGATTATAAAGGCTGTGATTTGGCGATCCAAAACTTCAATGAATCTCATGTTGATTTCGCAAGTTTCAATTAGACGGCTCAATTATTGTGGCACTGGATCTGCAGTTCAATTAAGGCAGACACCTGATTTCATCAAAAAATGAATCGGCAGACTTTTTAGGATTTTTGCCCCATCTGGATTTTATTTTTTTCTTCTCAAAAAGAAAAGTGAGCTTTTTTTATTCCGGACTGAAACACAAGATCAATTGAGGATTGAAATGACATTAAAAATTAAATTTTCTTTACTCATCTGTATTACTATTTTATTCACTGCCCTAATTACCGAGGCCCTGCCGGCATTTGGGCGGCGTGAAAATGTTTCCTGCACGATGTGCCATACGAATGGAAGTGCTGCCCACTTAACTGAATTCGGTTATATGTACCGGCGTATGGCTTTTCATTGGC
>JAYTHR010000231.1:0-1349 GCA_043732425.1 Bdellovibrionales bacterium | reverse complement strand
GTTTTCTTGTGCAGTTCACGATGCCAAAAAAGAGGATAGGAAGAGTTAAAGCCCTATTAGTCCATTCAATAAAGTATGAATCCCTTAGTCGTGGTTTGATTTCGCCAGTTTTAGAAAAAAGTTTCAATAAATTTGTCTAATTGTATCGCGTCGGTGATGATTTTTTTGAATACGTATTGAAAAATCGATTTTTTGGCAAAGCAGTGGCTGCGCTGGGGCTGATCTAGGCTGCCAGATTGATTATTCTTCGAAGAATTCTTGATCCGGCCACATGCTTTTTCTGTACAGATCATTCTTGCGTCGTTTTTTATTTCTTCATTTTGTCCCCGCGAAAAATATCTAAATTTAAATAGTTTTTATTTTTCGACGGGGACGAGACGGGTATCGCTATTTTGAAAAGTCAGCAAGGATCGCTAAAATGACTAGCCATCAATGCAATCCTTTCCGTGCAGCGCCTTGGGGACGAAGTTTTCATTTTTAAAATTCTTTATTAAAAACTCGTGAAAATGTTCGTCGCCTAATTTTCGTCCCCGTTTACCAGGCTTCAAAAGGTATAATCGATTTAATGGTATTTGGATTTCAGTTGGATACCTTCTGTGGCTGTTATCCATTCCTTTTCGTTCAGATATTTTTTGGAGGACCCGCATTTTATGGCAATTGCCCGCGACAGGCAATCTTCATGAAACGTGCTTCTACGCGTATGGAACAGGTCAGGTTTGCTTGCCGTAAGAAGTAGTTCTCAATTAAAGCTAGAATTATTTCCAAATTGGCACTGACGCATTTATTTATTAACCAGTTGGAATTCGCCCTGGGTTTATCAATTAATTCTGCCTCGGCTTCGGTGTCTCAGGTGTTCGAATTATTCTTAGATTTGTTGCAGCATCTGGTCGGTACTTAATACCCAGTGTGGTTTCGTTCTGGAAGTACTGCTGCCATAGCCGCAAGTCTTCGAATTCTCGCACTTCTATTCCTGCAATTGCATTCGAATCTTGGCCCAGTCTATTTTGGGGCTTCAATGAAAGAAGCTGGCTTTCGGACAGGGTCGCGCTAATTTTTTTTCCTGTATCTGGATTTGTAGACGTTATTTGATACATTTTAGTGCCATCAGCGCGAATTTTCTCGCCCGTGATTTCTGCATGGAAGCGTTTTACATCTCCAGCAACTTTTCCCTCAATAGTTAAAAGATTTCCGAAACTCACTGGTTCTGCAGGTACCGATTTTAAACCGGGTGAACGAGACGCTTGCTGAGCCAACCTACGTTCTAAAAATTTGACCCATTCTGAATTTTCTTTAAAAACATACCCCAGCTTAGTCCCAAACGTAAGACTCGCCGCTAAGGCTCCTGCTTC
>JAYTHR010000230.1:0-1349 GCA_043732425.1 Bdellovibrionales bacterium | reverse complement strand
CGGGACTGAGGACGCTAAATTTTTCAAAATCGCAGAAGACTTAAAGCAAAAAAAAATCCTGTTGAATTTCAACAGGATTTTTTCGGCTCATCGGATTTTATTTGAAAACCCAAAATCACTTGCGACTTTAATCGCACAGACGTTTTCTAAACTAGGGCATTAACAACTTTGAATTAGCTTCGATCCACTGGGAATAGCCAATGATTCCTGTGTACACCGCCGTCATGTCACAATTTCCACCACCGCGGCTTGTGACTCCAACAAGGTAAGAAACGTGTGTTTGCGGATCTTTTAAGTAAGCGGGACCGCCGGAATCACCATGGCAAGCTCCGTGACCTTGCGACTGATCAAAAGTAATTTCCTCTAAAGAGGGTAACAGATTGATCACTTGGATTCCAGAAACCTCACGTAACACTCCGGCACCTTTTCCAATGATTGTTTCGCCGGTGTTCGGGTCTTGCTTGAATTCAGATAATCCGTATCCGGCTAACGTTGCTTGCGAGCCAACTTTTAACAAAGCAGCTTGGGTTGCTAAAGCTAGGGTCGCAAATTTAAATCCTGCGACTGCTGAGCCAGTAAAGCGAACTAAAGAGATGTCATTCTTTGAAAGTTTTGTTGCTGTCGAAGCGGGAGCAGCAGGTTGTGGAACCGGCTGAGCCACGACAGGTGCTGCTGGCGAAGTGCTCGCCGGCTGACTAACTCCTTTTGGAGATCTCGAGCGCAAAGTCGTTTTCATCGCTGTTTTACGTGCGGCGGCTGGGCCTGCATCGACGCCGTATTTTTCATGACGAATAACTTTCGTTACGCGGCGGATGTTCGAGTAATCGCGCTGTTTCGCTTGGGCAATAACGTCATCAAAGTTTGGACCAAAAAACACGATCATTTTATCCGGGTGATCGACGTTGGCACAATGTCCTGCTGTCACCACTAAACCGTCCGCAATTAAGCTACCGGTGCATAATCCACCAAGTTCTAAATCGTAAATGCCAACAATTCCGTTTTCTTTCGCGTAATTTAAGTCAGCGTCAGTTCCACCAACAATATTAGCGACTATAGAGTCACCATCTTGGAAAGAATTTTGATCTGAAGACTTCGGAGCACAAGCTGCTAACGCAGTCAGTACTGAAAGGCTGATAAAAAGTTTCAACATGCGAGCTGTAGACATTTGGTTCCCTCCCGAAAATAACGAACACCCCTTGTCCGTTGGTCGGTAATAAAACCCAAAATGGAACTACCCTCAATACAAATGTTACAATGAAATCTATAAGAATTTCTTATACGGATTTTAACTGCGAGTAACGCTTACAATGGTAGCAGATTAAAACAATTATGATTATTTAATAGGATTT
>JAYTHR010000229.1:0-1351 GCA_043732425.1 Bdellovibrionales bacterium | reverse complement strand
AACCGGCGTATTAAAACATTTTCAAGTGATGGAAGTCCTGTCGGCGGCCACTTAGTTTTTTAATCAGCTGAAGACCAATTAAGCCTCAAAGCCTTATCGATCAGTTTATTCAATCGTAAGGCTTGTTGAAAATCTTTAATCACGGAATCACTAAACCGAGGCGAAGAAAAATCTTTTAGTGAAATTTTCTTAGAAACTACAAAACTTTTCAGTTTGATCCAATCAATATCCTCGTGGTCTTCTGAAAAACCACGGGGGACTCGGGTTGAAGTTTTTTCCATTGAAAAGCCTTTTTTAAATCGTGCTTTAAAATGTGAGTCAGAAAATAAATTATGAAAAGGTGATGAATCTTCGCTGATGGCTTCACGAATGAGGCGCATTTGTTGCGATGACGGTTGCCAAAGGCCGCCGGCAACTATGATGGTATCATCTTCATTCGGAAAAAGTCCGAAAAACAAAACTGGATTACTTTCAAAGCGGGATTTCGGGGGGCGGGTGGCGATTAAGGAAATCCAATCTTTATAACGAGGAAGTCCCCCAGCCACTTTAAATTCAGGGCGCTTGATGCGACCTAGGCCTTTACTAGGAAAATGGTAATCAGCGGCTAAGGGTTTTAGCGCCCCTTTAATTTTTTCTGCCAGGGTGATGAATGGTTTACGTAAAACAGCTTCGTACTCAGCATTATTTTTTTCTAACCAGCTCGGATTTTTTTGCCGGCCGGCTTTGATTAAAAAATCTAAAGTCTTTTTTGAAAACTTTGGCGTTTCCAGTTTCTTCATTGGGTCCCTTGAAATTTCAGTAAAGAGTCATTAGTAGCCACTTAGAATCCACGGTTTATCGCTTCGCAGATTTCTTACGATCGATCGAATTTTGATACGCGATATCACCAAAAAATTTTTTAGCGGCCTTATTGTAAGCCAAAGCCGCTTTGTTTTCGGCCACAAAATCTCCTAGATTAATTGCTTTGCCGTTCACCTGAATTCCTGCACGCCATTTCTTATTCGATTTTTGAAAAGAGACTCCGCGGTAGCTTGAAGATGCTCCTTTTCGGTGTTTCGGTAAAAGGCGTTGTCGTTCCTTGATCGTGCAAACAACTAAATTATCTTTTCTATAATCTAAGCCGTCATTGAACCGTCGCGGATAAACTTGCTTCGACTTTGAAGGCTTCATTAAGAACTTGCCTAGTGTGATGCTGCGAACTCCGTCTTCCGTGCGCACGGAAGTGACAACCCGAAGCCTTCCGTTTTCACCTTCAGTGACCCGCCATTTTTTTGCAAGAATGCGAGCTTGATCTTCCTTATCAATTTTAACTTTGCGTTTGGATACGGTAATTTGGCACCAAGCTTTTTTT
>JAYTHR010000228.1:0-1353 GCA_043732425.1 Bdellovibrionales bacterium | reverse complement strand
CGTATTTTTGGACTTTCCTTCCCCTGACATTTTTTGTTCCCTTTTTTCTTTTTTATGCGCGTTCGGTGACTTCGTTAGTGTCTCAGTACAAGCAACCCGATGAGCAACATTTAGCCCGGCAATCTGCAGTGACCGGAGTAAAAAGAATAGTTTATGGTCACACGCACACAGCAGTTCACGAACACTATGGCCCGGTCGAGCACCTAAACTCGGGATCGTGGTCACCCGCGTTTACTAATGTAGAGTGCACAGAAACCGTCGAAAAAAATACTTATGTCTGGATTGCACCCACTGAAGAAGATTCAAGCTTTCGAAAAGCTGAGCTTTTACAATTTTCTAACAAAATCCCAACCCAAAGCTAACTAGGCGCATCAAAGCCAAGGGATATAATTGTCATCGGTCATCTGCCATGTAACGCTTTTTAAGTCATAAATAATAACTTGGAGGCATCATGGCTGACGTTTTAGTGGTAACTAGCAAAGTAAAAAAATATATTAAAGAGAAAAGCGAAATGAATACATCTGCAGAAACAGTCGACGTGCTATCAAAAGCTATCGAGCGTCTTTGCGCTAAAGGCATTGAGTCAGCTAAAGCAGACGGTCGTAAAACTGTTATGGCTCGAGACATTATTATCGACCACATTTAGTTTTATCAGTAAGTATCTAATTTTTTAAATTTAATAGAAAAACCCGACATCGCTGTTGGGTTTTTTATTTTGAAACCAACTCTTTTAAATCATCCCAAGAAATCATTTTTACCCCTAGGGTCTGAGCTTTATCCACTTTTGATCCCGGATTATCGCCAACAACCAGATAGCTTAATTTTGACGAAACCGCAGATAAAAGTTTACCGCCGTTTTCTTCAATGAGTTGCTGGGCTTCCTCCCGCTTTACGACCAGCGTTCCCGTCACCAGAAAACTAAATCCCGTTAAAGGCCCTTGCGCCGAGCGTTTCGGTTTTTCAAATTCAATTCCGGCAGTTAATAAAAGTTGCACTTCTTTTTGCCATCTGGAATCTTGCAGAAATTGAAAAACGGCAGCCGAAACTTTAGGGCCAATTTCGGGAACCTTTTCTAACTCGTGCTGGTCGGTCTTTAAAAAGTTTTCAATGACCACGTAATGATCGGCAATCAGCTTAGCCGTTTGTTCGCCCACGAAACGAATTCCTAAAGCGTAAATAAATTTAGCTAACGTGGTTTTCTTGCTGAGCTCGATATTTTTTAAAATGTTTTCTGCCGATTTGTCGCCCTGGCGCTCAAGCTCTAACAGCTGCGCTTTATTCAGTTTATATAAATCCGAAAAAGAGTGAACTAAGCCTTTTTCCACAAACGTTTCAATGACCTTGTCTCCGACC
>JAYTHR010000227.1:0-1353 GCA_043732425.1 Bdellovibrionales bacterium | reverse complement strand
AAAAGGATAGAAGTTTCAATTTAATTCGAAGGCATTTCGTATTGAGATTCATCTATCCCAAAGGTCTGCCAATTTCGTTTTCAATCCAATCGGCAACGGCTTCTTGTCCGGACTTTTTTGGGCTGGCATTAAGAACACCAAAAAGATTTGATTTTTCAAATATTAAAACATGCACTTTAACACCTAATCGGCTGGCTAAATAGTCTTCAACGAGGCCGGCTTTCTGTTCAGCATCTGAAGCCATAGCCACGCGAATTTGGTGACCGTGTCGACAGATCCAAACAGACTCAATCTGTAATTGCTGCTGAATCTTATCTTGGATAGATTCAAGACTTTCCCACAGACCCTTTTGATTTTTAATCAGCCAACCCGCGCGATTAAGAACCTGAATGCCTTGGTCTGAAGTTAGTCTTGCTAAATCTTCGGTGTTAAAAAAACCTTCAGCATCAAGTCCTTGTAAATTTACAAATTTTCCCAAAGACGGGGACTTAACCCAAAGCTCGGAATAGTCGTTGGCTTCAATACCAGCGGCAGGTTTTAGTTTTACTTCGCAGTTATTGGGTTTTCCATTCAGCAACACACCACCAGCGCACTCGGTTAATCCGTAACCTTCTATCCAACCGGCGAATATATTTTTAGCTTTTTTTCTAAGGCTATCGCTTATCGTGGCGCCGCCAACATGAACATGAAGTGAACTTAAAAGGTAAGCGTCGTGAGGATTTTGATCCGCGTGAATCAATAATAAATCGACCATCCGTGGAACCAAAGAAATATGACAAATTTCTTGCTGCCTTAATAAATCAAAAACTAAAGAAGTTTCAAATTTCAAATGGGATCTAGCAAAAATAGTTTGCCTAGAAAATAATCCAACGAACAGATCAAGAATTAAGCCAAAGCAGTGGTGCAGCGGAAGAACAATCAAACGCCCTTCTTCTGCTTGTAAATCTGAAGCAGATATAAAGCTTTTTACTTGATGCAAAAGTGCGTCACCGCTGATGCCAACAAATTTTTGTACACCCGAAGTCCCTGATGTCTTTAGAAGTAGAACGGCATCTTGTCTTGCCACATGTATTAAGGCAGCCTGAGCCGCACTTAAATATCCTGTAACCAGATTTAGATTTTTCCAAAAATAAATTGGGAATTCAGAGGACTCGTTTGTTAAAACGTCTTCGAGGTCAGATTTTTTTAACGGAAAAAAACAGCCACCCAGCATATTGCAAGCAATCATGTTGGCAAGAAGGTGATGGTTTGTACTGATGTCACAAAGTATGTCTCCGGCATGGAAACCCTGGATCGTAAGACTATGTTTTATTTCCAAAGCCTGCGTCCAAAGATTCGCCGCAGAAAGAATTT
>JAYTHR010000226.1:0-1356 GCA_043732425.1 Bdellovibrionales bacterium | reverse complement strand
AAAAATTTAAAGAAGCGTTTTGAAGATTTACTCAAAAACTTCAATTTAAAAGTAAACTAGAATTTTAAATTAATTTCATAAGGGTCAATGACTGCCGCTTTTGTTCGTAGGATTGACACTCGGTTTAATTTCTTAGTGCGGAGATTTAAATGGATGCAAAATACTTTCCACTGAATTATCACGATTCCCGAAAAAAATTTAAAGATCTGGCGACAGCTGCCGGCGCCGACTTAAGCGAACTGAAAATACCCAGTACAAGCGATAATGACCTTTACGTGGATTTTGCCTATTTACCGCCTCGCACTCAGCCGGAATTTCTTTTAGTACTAACTTCGGGGATTCACGGCTCTGAAACCTACGCCGGCACGGCAATCCTAAACTTATTTTTTGCAGAAATTCTTCCAAAGCTTGACCGCGAACATACTGGGATATTTTTAGCGCACGCCATGAACCCCTACGGCTTTAAACACCACCAAAGAACCACCGAAAACGGCGTCAATTTGAACCGCAACTTTTCTGTTTCCGGAGATTTATTTAAATCGAAAAGTCTTGAATCTGAAACGATGAATCAGCAATTCTTGTCTAAAGAAATTGTGGATTCAAATAAAAGTAAATTATTACAGCTGCTTAAGTATAAAAATGGCGTCGTCTATTTTGAAGACGTTTCTTTAGACCAACTGACAAAAGCAATTTCACCAGGACAATTTAATACGAAAGAACATCTTGAATATGGCGGAAAACAGCTCGAGCCTCAGACTCGGTTTCTGATTGATAAAATGAAGACGTTATTTCCACTTTATAAAGATATTTTGGGTTTAGATCTGCATACCGGCCTTGGTGATAAAAATCGTTTGCATTTATTAACGTCAGGATCAACGAAAGAGCTTAATCCAGAGCTTTTCCAAAAATTGTTTCATCAAAAAGAAGATTCAAAATATTACGTCTACACGCCCCCAACAGAAGAAGGCTTTTATGATGTTCACGGGGCTTTGAATTCGATGTTTAGTGATTTAGCCGACAACCAGCAGCGCGTCTGTTCACTGACGATGGAATTCGGAACAATGGGGCACAGTATCGGTGCGCAGTTGGAGGGATGGAATTCTTCGATCTTAGCCCACCAGGGCAGAATGTACGGTTTTAAAACCAAAGAACTTGAAGACTCAATACTGCAGGCTGCTTTCGAACGTTCGTATCCCCAAACAGATGAGTGGCGTGAAGCCGTCATTAAAGCATCGCGCGGGTTACTGACTCGAGTGCTGCAACGTCTTGTCGAAGTGCCATAACTCGGTTGAATTATTTCGGCTCTGGGGATTGATTTTCCGGAAGTCTATTTGATCAGCTTGGCTTAAGAAATAT
>JAYTHR010000225.1:0-1356 GCA_043732425.1 Bdellovibrionales bacterium | reverse complement strand
TAGCGAAAGAAATATTTTGAAATAGTGTTTTTGTTGCATAACTTTTTGAAAGAACGTGCGCCGAAACAAGTGTTGCCATAGACCTTTTTTTATATCTGCAGGTTGCAAAGGCGTCTATTGAATTCTGATAAAGTCTATTTTTTAACACCTCTTCAGTGACCGATACCCTTTCAGCACAAATTTAGTCGTGTCTCAAAATTAGACGAACTGATGTTTGCCTCCCCCGGCAACTGGTCTAGGAACTTGGTAGAAGCGTTAATTCGAACTTAATTTCGGGCTTTTTTCTACCGATAAATTAGCAGATCAGCATTAGTAAATCCGTGTTTGCTAGATCGTTGAAAAACAAAGGAAGCTTCCGTGTTAAAAGGCCGCGTTCTGATAATAGATGATAATGAGGAATTGCTACTAGTTTTAAAAGAGATTATCTCGAGCCATCACGAGTGCATCGAGTTAACCCGCGCTGAACTAGTATTAGAGCTTATAAAAATTCAGCGCAACTTTGATTGTATTTTTTGCGATCTGATGATGCCCACAATGAGTGGGATAGATTTTTACGAAAATCTTAAAAAAATAGCACCTGATTTTTTGGGGCACGTCGTGTTCATGACGGGTGGAAGTTTCACAAAAGAAACGGATGATTTTTTAAAGTTGCCCGGAATCACTCACTGCGAAAAGCCGATTGACGTCAAGAAGGTCTTAGGAATGATTCAAAATTTAGTTAAAATTAATCAAGATAAACGTTTGGCCCAAGTTTCTTGAGCGCAGATTTTTATTAATTGAAAGGTAGGAGTAGAAAATGAATAGGAACTCTCAAAAGTTTTGTGTCGCAATTGTGATGGTTCTAGCCGGGACTTGTTTTGCTGAAGACAGGGCTAATGATAAATCAAATAACATGAGTATGAATCAAAAAATGAAGCAGAACGAAAATGTTTTGTGTTCCGTCACGGAAACAATTTCTGAAGTCGATGAAAAAGGTAATAAAACCGGAGAACATGAAACGCTAGAACTTTTCTCGGGTAAACCCTTGCGTACCGTGGATGGAACCAGCATATCCTACGTGATCGAAAAAAAAACGGATCAGATCTATTTTCGTTATGCGATGACGCCAATTGCGGGGTCTATCGCAATTACCGATTCCATTTCGGGCGCCAACGCCACGATGAGTTTAAACCTGGATGATTTAAGCTACAAGCCAAGTTTGGTCGGTCAGCTGATTATCAATAGTAATGATAAATTAAAACTGCTGCAGTCAGATGATGAAGTTCAGATCTGGACCGAATGTGGGATCGAAAGAAAGTAAATTATTTAGTGTTGTCAGGTGATTTTTTTTTCAAAATTTCTAATTCATCGCGAATT
>JAYTHR010000224.1:0-4831 GCA_043732425.1 Bdellovibrionales bacterium | reverse complement strand
GGCCCGGGCGATAGTACTTAGCGATAATCGAATTTCTATCCTCAAGGCGAATCTCAAAGACGCGGTTTTCATAAGAATTCAATTGGATCAATTCACCGGTAACGGCATACCCATTTTTCTCGGCACTGAGCAGAATTAAATTAGGATCTAAATTATAAAAAAGGTCTGAGTTAATAAGGTCTTTCGACATGACAACGAATGTACAACAGTGAAATTTTTTCTGCCAGCTTTCATTTCTAAGGGTTCAGTGGCCCGTTAAATAGCAGGGACGGCTTCGATTTGTGGTCTTACCCTTGCTTTACTAGCAGTTGGTAAAAAAAACAGATTTGGCTTGTTGGAGGCTCTTATGGCGATCAGGAACACAAAAATATCTTTAATATCGATCACGGTGTTAATGGCTTTATCCAGTTGCGGAAAAAGTAAGGATTTAAAAACTCCTGAAGCTCCGGCGATTCCGGTGGTTCAAGCGACTCCAACTCCGTCAACAGCGACTCAGGCGCCGCCCGCGAACTCGCTACCTGCTACCGGCAACTTGCTACCTGGCGATAACTCTTCAGGATTTAATAACGAAGTTTTACCTCCATTGCCTGTCGGTCCAGCAATGAACTCAAATGATGCTTCTGGGACTAATGGAATTCCCAGTTCAGGGTCCAATTCTATTTCTGAAAATTCGAACGTGATTCGTTCACCTTTAAAACCTGCGGCACCGCAAATTCAAAAGGCAGCTGCGATTGACTTCACAAACCAAGAGGCCGTTAAAACCGGTGGCCAAACGAAAGACTTATTTTACACCAGCGCGGGTGACGATGGGCTGATGAATGAATTTAAAAATTACGCGCTAAAAGTTTCAAAAGATCAGCAGCGTATGAACGCGAACTTAGCTAAAGGAATTGTTACCGCGAAATTATCTCGTTCGAATTCATCGGGTGAAGTTCGGGTTGAATTAACGATCGATGAATCGTTAAACGGAGTTGGTACCGTTAAAGTTTACCGCTTAAAGGCCGTTAGCGATTCTGCAGGAACAAAACTGGTCTTAGCGGAAGCGGCTACGGGGGCTTTAGAATTTCAAGGTGGATTTTTAAAATGTATTGATGCTGATGGTGGGTGTGAAAACGCCTATGCTAAAATTAAGATGTCGGGTGCCTATGCCCGGTTAATTTTTAGAAATTCGTTTGCAGACATGCATTTCTTAGTTCAAGAAAAGATTGTTAATAATCCGGGCTTTGATTTATTTAAAAAATATATTTCAAATTCGGCTGAAGGAATTGCCTCAAGTGAAAAAATAAATTCTTTACAATTATCTTCATTCGAAATCGCAAATGGCCGCGCCGGCATGGGGGCTTTATTAACAACCACCGATAAAGAAATGATTGGCTTAAGCATTCCGTTAGTCGTGTCGGGTACAAAATCAGAAGTGTCTGCGCCCGTGGCGAAACTTTCAGATTTATCAAAAAATTATGATCTGTCGCCGTTAGCCAATATTTATTCCCAGAAGTTAAGTCAGCAGATCGCTGACGTAAAGTTAGTGAATAATAATGGTTTAGGTCAGCTGAAGTTAAAAATGACTTTGGGTACGGCCGCGAATTCGGGATCAATTTGGATGGTTGTTTCTAAGGTTAAAAAGCCCGAGATGACGATCGAACAAATTCAAGCTTTTGAATCGAAAGTAAAACACTTTTAATGAAATCATTTGGGAATTGATCCCCAAATGATTTAAAAATTAGCCTTTTTCATAAGCGATTTTTAAACGGATTTTAAAAAATTAAAATAAAGATTAATAGTCGAGTCCTATACTGGCCCCGGATGGGGTCATTTTTTTAGGCCCTGTAATTGCTTTGGTAAGTTTTGTACTGAAAAAAAACACCAAAATTACGGAGGGTTTATGTTTCCAAAGTTACTCGTTCGATCCGCGCTCTTGATTCTATCATCGGTTTGTGTTGCTCAGGCCTACATTGTGCCCGGGGAACCAGCACCTTTACCAACTTATCACGACGGCCAACCTTCGTATCCAGGACAAAACCCTGGGGACAATAGCGGACCAGGCGCTTCGAATCCTTATTCTCCAAATCCTTACGAACCTGGGGCTCCGGGAAATTATGGCGGCGATACTAAATCTATTTATATTGGTCGCTCGGTCAGTAACGAAACTTTTCCGCTGCGTGAAATGGCGGGCCTTGATGGATCGTACGAAGGTTCAGAAATACTTTCTGTTACGGCCGATACGCAACCCAACAGTCCCTACCGCACCGTGGTTTCTTTAGTCGCTGATGGTCGCGTGATCGCACAGCAGGTGAACCCGGGTTATCACATTCACTTACGACCAAACCGACAAGCGGTGTTGGGTGCAAATGTTCATTCCCTTCAATTAGTTATTTCTGGATCAACAGTGATCGGTGAAATTCAGATTCAGCTAGCAGGTAATGGTGGAGGTTACCAGCCTCCGTACCCTGGGCCGGGCCCAGGGCCGATCACGCCGCCGCCTCCGCCGTATAATCCACCGGGATATGGTCAACAGCAGCGCGTGGATTTAAATATTAATCGCGCTATGTTTGGTAACGATCGTTTGGATTTAAATCAGTATATTAATTTAGATCAGTTCCGTGGAATGGCGATCACACAAATTATTATTTCCGCAGCTGCGCAGTACCAAACAGCTTTCATCGACGTGCTGATCAACAGTTTCAGCCAAGGTCAGATTCAAGTCACTGGCGGGTATCCGCAAGAGCAAACAGTTTGGTTACAAAATCGTCCCGTGATTGGACAAGGCGCTGACAGTATCGTGTTGAATTCACGCGGTAATCTGACGTTAGATCACGTGACTTTGATATTATCAAATTAGTCTTTAATTACTGGAAAAGTTTTTGAATAAGAATATTCGAATAAGAATGTTCGAATAAGAATTAACTTTTAGAATAAGTATTGCGATAAGGTTTAAAGTACTTCAAGAAAACGGAAGATAAAACTTGTCAAATTTGACGCCCCGTGGGACAAAAACCTGGGGCGTTTTTTTGTGGGAGAAATATGGAAAATACGACAAATTTGTTAAATCAAAGTACTGAGAATTCAAATACTTCAGTGGTTCCGCCAACTCTATCAGACTATATGGATTACCGCCTCTTTTTAGCTGATTTTTATCACTACAAAAAAGCCTTAACGCGTACCTCGATCCGCCCGTATTCGTACGCTATTTTTTCTGCGGCAGCTGATATAAAATCGCCGAATTATTTGAAAATGATTATTGAAGGCAAAAGAAATTTGTCGCCCGACATGGTCGCTAAATTTGCGAAGGCGTGCGGATTAAATAAATCTCATACCGATGAATTTAAATTATTAACTTTCTTCAATCAGCGCGAAGACCCGGCTGATCGCAACTACGCATTAAAACAACTTTCTGAATTTCGCATGGAACAAAAAATTAAACACGGCGAACTAGATCGTAAAATTTTAGAAAAAGTTCCGAACTGGATCGGTTGGATCATTTACGCTTTGGCCGATCAAGCGGGGGTTACGTTCCAAATTAATCAGCTTAAAGATTTACTGCGCGGTAAAGCTTCCGAAAGTGAAATCGAAAATGCTTTCGAAAATTTATTAAAATCAGGCGAACTGGTGAAAGATCCTGTCACCGGCGAAATCACTAAAGGAAAACCCACGGAAGCTCCGGAAGAAATTCCTTCGGCCTTAGTGCGAAAACTGCAAATGCAGTTGATGTACTTGGGGCTGGAATCTTTGTATCAGGATCAGGCGGGTGAGCGTGAATTTGGGTCACTAACGCTTTCGTTAACCGAAAAAGAATTTGAAGAGCTTAAATTTAAGTTGCGCCAGATGCGAAAATCCTTGAACAAAGATAACTCAATTGCCCGATTGGCAGCAAAAGGGGATCGGGTTTATCAGTTAAACCTTCAATTATTTCCGGTAAGCAACGCAGCAAAAAAGTTTGATGCTTAAAAAATATCGGTTAAAATATTAAAGATCTAACAAAGTGAAATGCAAATATTAGAGTCTAAATGACACTGGAAAAGCCTGTACTTTGTGGAAAAAGCTGGGGATTTGGTGCATAACTCCCTCTTAAATTAAGAAATCTAAACTTAGAATGCTTGAATGGCACCAAAACTAATACAACAAGTCAAACGCGCTCAACCATTCCGCACCACCCAATTTTCTGTCACAAATATTAAAAAATGTGAAATTTCCTGAAACATTTAGAGCCAGCACTCTAGTCCCGCAAAAAAGGAACCTGTTACTTTTCCAGGCGAAAAAGGAACCAGGTAACTATTGGGCTTTCCTTTTTCGTGCGTGCTGGTTGGGATTAGGTTAGGGTGGGGTTGATTTAGATTTCTGTGGGGGCGTAACGGCTTCGACGTGGAGGCTGAAGCAAGAGGAGCATACCGGGGAGAATGAGGACCTCGTTAAAAACATTCAAACTTGTACTATCTAACGATAGCTACGCTTTAGCAGCTTAGTCTGCTTTCGGAGTTTAGGTCAGTCGCCGATGTTGGCTTAAAATTCCGTAACTGATGTCGGATCGGTTCGTTTGGGTATCTCAAGCGAACGAGCCTAAGAGTTACTGGGGGTATGTCTTGAGAAATTTTGTTTATGGAAGTTCTCAAGATAAAATAAAAACATAAACTAAGTATGTAGGGCCTTTCTGTGGATCTTTTGCGGACGGGGGTTCAACTCCCCCCGCCTCCACCATTTTATATACAGATATCGGATATCAAGATATCCGATATCAGATATCCGAAGAGCGGCGAAAGTTAGGCGAATTTTTAATATCAGAATTAACCAATCTATAAAGATAAGCCCCGAGTCGATCGGCAGTATTAACGGCTGG
>JAYTHR010000223.1:0-4851 GCA_043732425.1 Bdellovibrionales bacterium | reverse complement strand
CGTTTGTTGCCAGACAAGACTTATCAGTCAGTGTTGAAAAGTTAGATGATTTACTAAAACCTGAATTAAAAGGAAAAATTGCCTTGGAGGACCCGCGTACAAGTTCGCCCGGGCTTCAGTTTTTAGTTTGGATTTTCGAATCTAAAGGGGTTCTCGAGGGTCGAAAATTTCTGAAGGATCTGAATCATCAAATTCACAGTTATTCTTCGGGTTGGTCGGCCGCCTACGGCCTTTTTAAGAACAAGCATGTTGATGCCGTGTTTTCTTACGTCACATCCCCTGTCTATCATTTGGTTGAAGAAAAAGATTCATCTTACCTGAGTCTTGAATTCAAAGAGCCTCATCCGCTGCAAATCGAGTTTGTTGGAGTTCCCGAAACTTGTAAAAATTGTGATTCAGCTGTTCGATTTGCACAGTTTTTACAAACAGAAGAGGCTCAAAAAATAATCATGAATAAAAACTATATGCTGCCAATATTAAATCGAGTAAAAGAATCAACGGCTTTTGATTCAGTTAAAGTCTATAAAACAAAATCATTTAAAGTATACGAAAAAGCGCAGCTTGATGAGTGGATACAAATTTGGTCTGAAGTCAGGAAGAATGAAGGCAGCTAAATTCGTTAGCTTTTTATTTCCTTTGGGCTTAGTTCTTTTTTTCTTGCTTCCATATATTCTTTTTTTACCTTTCTTTACTTGGCATTTTCAGCTCGAATTTTCAGAATTTTTCTGGGCCGCAAAAAATTCAATAATTCAAGCTGGGGCGGCAGCGGGACTTAGTGTTATTATTGGTAGCTTTTTATCTTTCGGAGTTTTACAGCTTCCAGAACTATATCAAAAAATCATTCTAAGAGTCTTACTTCTGCCATTTGTATTACCGGTTTTCTTTTCAATTTTAATTTCTTTCTCTTTGCTGAAGCCATTTCCGATGGGGCATATAGGCATCATATTTATTTTTACGTTAATAAACCTTGGCTTCTCCGTGTATCAAATAACGTTCGCTCTTCGCCAACGATTAGGGTCTTTAGCTTGGGTTAGTGAAATTTACGGGATTTCTAAGTTTACTTTTACACGAAAAGTTTTAATTCCACTAATCAGTTCTGATTTAAAATTAAATTTTATTTTAATTTTTTTATTCTGCATATCAAGTTTAGCTATCCCCTTAGTTGCAGGAGGCGGCAAAAGTACTAATCTAGAAGTTCTGATTTATGAAAAAATTTTTGTAGAGCAAAACTGGGATGCGGCGTGGTTTATAGTCTTGATTCAGTCGTCGATCATATTCTTACTCAGTTACTTTTACCTTAGCAGTCAGTCGTTTGAAGAAAAAACATTTAGGCCACATCAATTTTTAAAATCGAAAGTGGCTTTATCTGGCTTGTTCGTTTATTTAGTAGCTTACATCGGTGGGTATACACTGAATTTATTCGCCTCTTTATCTAAAGCAGCTACTCTTATCGAATTTCGAAGTGAGCTTATCCAAAGTACAATAAATAGCATACTTATTCTAATTTGCACTTTGATTGTAACAGGAATTATTCTTGGACTTTGGGTGTTAGATTATGTCGAAAATTTACGTCATAATTTCGTAGCTCATCTGATCTCTGTTTCCACAGTGCTAGTTGGATTTTCTTTTTATTTAACATTTCCGCAAAGTCAGGCTTTTGATTATTTAAAAATGCCTTTAGCATTCTCAATCATCTTTTTGCCACTTTTATTTAAAATGTTTCTTGAAAAAAATCTGGATAGCTTAAAAACACAAATTGCGGTAGCGAAAATTTATTCTGTTTCTTACCCAAAGATTGTTTTAGAAATTTTATTCCCGCAACTTCGAATACCCTTGGCGGGCGGTCTGTCTTTTTTATTTATCAGTTTGATAAGTGATTTTGCAATTTCTAGATCTTTAGGAACTCAAACCTTAACTTTGGGCTTAATGGCGCAAAGTTTTCTGACAAGTTATCGATTAGAGTCAGCTTACCTGCTCAGTTTTTATATTTTATTTATTTGGTTTACATTCAGTGTAATGGCTTATGTGTTCTTAAAGGATCCAAATGGCAATAATTAAAGATATGCATTTAAAACTTGAGCATTTTTTTCTTTCGATCGAAAACCTTGAATTGGCCGACACCGGAGTCACGGCTTTCATCGGACCTTCGGGGGCGGGCAAAACTACTTTTTTTAATATTCTGATTGGACTACAAAAACTTCAAGGTTGGTCATGGATATTCCAACAAACAGATATGGCCAAACTTTCAATTTCTGAGCGTCAGTTAGGGGTTGTTTTTCAAAGCTACGAGTTATTCCCCCACATGACGGCCGAACAAAATATTAAAATTGTCTTTGATGCCAGGAACACCGCAGAAAATTTTTCTGAAAAGGTAATGCCCCTGCTGTCGAAACTAAAATTAGAACGTGTTTGGAAATCCAAGGCTGCGAACTTATCGGGCGGAGAAAAACAGCGGTTAGCTTTATTGCGGGCCCTAATTTGCCGTCCTAAAATTCTTCTTCTAGATGAACCTTTTGCCGCTTTAGATAACGATTCTAAGCGTGAGGCTCGGGCTTTAGTTAAAGATATCTTTGTGGAACTTCAGATCCCAGTCTATTTGATTACGCATGACCAAGACGATGTTGATGTGCTGGCCCAGCATAAAGTGCTTATAGCAAACGGCCAATTTCAGACTGTCAAAACTTAAGACAAGCCGCTAAAATTTTCATGAAATCATTTTCTCTATGGGCTTCCGCATTGATTTTCGGTAAGGTTGCTTGTGATAAAAATAATTGGCGCTTACCTATTCCTGTTGTTTATGATTTTTGGCTGCGGACCTCGTTCGAAAACTAGGACCACAGAAGGCAGAAAATCAGAATTTCAGCCCTTGTCATTGGAAGATTCTAAAGTTCTGATAACTCCGACACTTTACTACATCCCAAGTTACGATCAAAGCTCGTTGAATTGCTCGGAGTCGAAAGTCATAAAGAATGACCACGGTAAAGAATTGATGAGTGTCTGCAAAAATGTTTACGATAATTGTCTGATGCAGGGGACCTGTCAAATTCGCACAGGGGATAAAAAAATTCTAATCAATGTGGGTCCGGTCATTGAGAACGAGCAGCGCTTCAGTATTATTAAAAATTCTATTTGTATTTACGGAACCGGAAATACTCCGGTGAAATCAAAAAAAACGACTGTGATGTGTCTTGATCCTTATTATTCCGTCGCGGCCGACTTAACTCTTTATAGTGTCGGTGATGTCATCTTTATTTCATCAATCGCTGGGTTAGTTCTTCCCGACGGAACCGTTCACGATGGATATTTTATCGTGCGCGATTCGGGACAAGCTATTAAGGGGTATGGACGGTTTGATTTTTTTACTGGTTTTACTTTGAATAAAAGTGAGAACCCCTTAGCTCAAACGGGCTTTGGTGATCGGAATACGCACTCGCACTACGAAATCATTACCGGGGATAAGGCTGAAGAAGTTCTCAAAAAGAGAAATTACCCCCTGCTGCCAATTAAAGAATAAATCAATATTTTCATATAGTTATAATCACAACAAAATACATCTCAAGTTATAACGCAATGCGTCGATAAGAGTCCGGACTGCTGGACGAAGGTCCTATTTTTTTTCGAGGTGATGGATTGCCTCTCTTGACCGAAGGCTTTTCAATTACCTCTCAACATTTTAGATGGAGAGGCTGCACGTATGTCGTTACGAATTAATACCAACATGTCATCTTTAGCAATTCAAAACGCGATGAACCAAAACCAGCGAAGCACTGATCGCGCTGTCAAAAATGTTGCCACGGGTTCACGTTTGTCGGACCCAAGCTCCGACGCTGCGGGCTCGGCGATAGCAAACCAGATGCAAAGTGAAATCAAAAGCCTGGGAGCCGCCAAGGGCAATGCCGAGGCCGCAACTGGTTTCGTGAATGTCGCCGAAAGTGCTCTGAGTGAACAAAGTAATATTTTAATGAGAATGCGGGAACTTTCTGTGCAATCAGCAAGTGATAGCTATTCGAAATCAGAGCGTGCGATGATGCAAACAGAATACGGAGAAATTAGAAATGAGCTGGACCGTATAGCTAAGACGACACGATTTGGCTCGCAAAATTTACTTGATGGAACCAGCAGCAAACTTGACTTTCAAGTGGGGACAAAAGCAGACGGCAATTCTCGAATTTCGTACAATTCCGAATCCAATACAACTGCCGACGGCCTAGAAATCGCTAGTCAATCGATTGAAACCAAAAGTGATGCTTTGGATTCGCTGAATGTTCTTGATAAAGCGATGTCTAATATTGCAAGTCAGCGCTCTAAATTTGGAGCCGTGCAAACGCGATTAGAGTCAGCCCAAAATACTTTGGGTTCTAATATTGAACACATCACAAACGCGCGATCAAAAATCGCGGATGCCGATTTAGGAAAAGAAGTTTCTGATGTCCGTCGTGGCCAAATACTAAATCAGTATCAAACGTCGATGCTACAGCAGTCGAATGATCAGGCCGGACTTGCACTGAAACTGATTGGATAATTGACGAAAAACCGCGATTTAACTCAAAGGGATTCTTCAAAAGAGAATCCCTTTTTCATTTTTTTGGCGAAATAATTTCCGAAACCTAGACCTTTGTCTAAATATTTTTTATTCTTAGATCTTATTCATTTCATATACTTAACGTGCTGCGTTAAATAAAACCTAGACTTTGGGCTAAAGTTGCCTGGACCTAAGCCCGATAAAAATCCCATACACGTTGGCGCTAACCTCGAAAAGGAAATAGGAACTCGATCCAGCAGTCACTTGATCGAATCTAAATCTCCCCGACAGGGCGAAGCTCGCAAAGTAAGAGAATAGTCACCTCGAAC
>JAYTHR010000222.1:0-4880 GCA_043732425.1 Bdellovibrionales bacterium | reverse complement strand
TCCTTAAGCCGTTAACTAAAGAAGCTAAAGTACGAAAGTATTTGCCGAATTAAATAGAAACAACAAAAAGGAGAAAACATGAACGCAATCAATGACTCAACAACAGGAATGGGTAGCACATCATCATCTAGCTCGGGAGTTAGCTCAGGTTTAGGAACTAGCTACAACTCAAAACAGCCTTACAAAGATATTAAGGCTTCATCAACTGATACCTTCGGTTCAACCGATCAAATCACTGAACAAATTAAAAAAGGCGCTGAGCAAGCTCAACTAAAAGTAAAGGAATATGCTGACGTGGCAATGGACTTTGCTCAAGAAAATCCGCTTTACATCGCCTTAGGCGCTGCAGGCTTAGGTCTTCTTGTTGGCGCTTTTATGGCGCGTCGTCGTAGTTAATTAGTAAAATCTTTTACCAAGGAGGTCTTATGATTTGGTCCTTAATTATCGGCTTAATTATTGGTGCTGTGGCTAGATTATTAACGCCGGGAAAAGATCCTGGCGGCTGGATCATCACACTGCTTTTAGGTCTTGTGGGTTCTGCGTTGGCTCATTTTATTGGAGTTCAAGCAGGATGGTATGCACCAGATCAACCAGCAGGTTTTGTTGCTTCGGTCATTGGTGCGGTACTTTTACTTGTTGGTTATCGTTTTTTCCAACGCAAGTCTTTGAGCGCATAAATCTAAGCAAAGTTCGAATGCAGTAATAGCAGAAAGTAAATCCTCCAGATTTTTATTTTCTGCTATTTTTTCAAATCGAATAGCAATGGAAGTCAATTCGTCGAAACCAAAACTTTTTGCATTTCCTTTGATTTGATGTCCCCATTTTTTTAAAAGTAAAAAATCAGGCTGAGTCTGATTTTTTTTTAGAGCGCTTAATTCTTCGAGTCTGCGCTCTAAATAATTTTCGCACATCTCAACAGGCAGATTTATTTTTTCGCTCATGGTCTTACTATGAATCTAAACATCAAACTAGTCAATTTCAGGCCTAATTAACAATATATACAATATATAATGTATCAAAACCGGAGAACTTTATGAAAAAAACTATTGTCCTCATAGCGATTTTAACGCCCTTAACTTTTTTTGTGTCCTGTGCCAGCGCGCCAAAAAATATTACGCAGATCGCGAGCACCGCAGATCCTTCCCAAGAGGTCACAACGACACGCTGGGATATCGATATGGAAAAATCAAATGAACTAGCCCTTTTATCACCTGAAAAATTTAAAAAAGCAGAAAAAAGTCTAGAAACGTCTGAGAATTTATTGAGAAAGAACGCGCCTTCAGAAAAAGTTCTTGAAGAATTAGCAATTTCTAGAACTTGGCTCGAACAATCTCGGGAAATTGCTCAAAGAACACGTCCACTGATGGCTGGACCATTAAAATCTCGGGACGAAGCGATTGCGGTTAAAGACGTAAATAATAAAGAAATTATTTATGCGGATAAATCTCTTAAAGCGATTACCGCAAAGGTGGAAGAAGGATATACCGTCAACCCGCGAACACTTGTTGACCTTAAGGAAGACTATTTAAATTCAGAAAAAGCCCGAACCCGCCGCTCATTTTTGTTCCCCATTGATCACCGCATTCATGAAGCGAGAAATTTAAATGCAAGAAAGCTAGCACCTGTCACTTATGATCAAGCACAAATGGATTACGAAACGGCCGAGAAAACTTTTAGTATTACTCCTTACGACCGTGCGGCCGTTATGGCCCGCATAAAAGTTGCTGACAACTCTTCAAAAAAATTAATCGATGTGACGCAGGCTGCGCTTTCAACGGCAAAAAAAACACCTGAAGAAATCGTCTTAGCCGAACGCCAACAGGCTGAGATTGCAAAGGCTCAGAAAGATAAATTAGACACTAAATTTCAAAATTCATTAGCCGGAACGGCGCAGGCATATTTGGAAAACGAACGGCTTAAGTATGAGGAAAAAGATTTAAAAAACAAATTGGAACCACAAATTGTATTAGAAGAACTACGTCATCAAATTCCTGTAGAACAAGCAGATATTATGATGACCGCCGACGGACAAATTAAACTTCGTCTTAAAAACCTTCAATTCAAAGCTGGCTCAGCGGACTTAACGTCTAAGGCCACGGCTTCATTAGAGACTGTGAAAAATGCTTTGGCCGAAACTAAAGCCAAGAAGCTAGTCGTCGAAGGTCACACCGATACTAGCGGATCAGAAGCTAAAAATAAAATAATCAGTGAACATCGCGCTGAAAGCGTCGCTACATTTCTTCAGACTGATGCTTCCTTGAAAAACGTCGAAGTTGAAACCGTAGGATTAGGATCGGAAATGCCCATTAAAAATAATAGCACTAAACAAGGTCGGTTAGAAAATCGTCGCGTTGATATTACTTTGATCACTTTTTAATTCAGAACTAAGGCTATCGGGGGAAAATCAATATTACATTGAATCCCCAGCTGGCCCGTGTCATCCTTCGTCCTAAACTATCATGAATTCACAAAGCGATCTTTCTTTAAAAACCAGATTAAAAAATTCTTTTCGTCAGCGAAAAGAAATTGATGTCATACTTCACCACACGCCTGATCCCACCGAAGTTCTTAAAAAAAGAATCAATTGGCTTTTTGATCTCATCGAATGGATAAGGCTGGAAGGAATCAGTAAACACGACTTGGATTTTAAATCCGGCGCCCCTCAGGCGGCTCGTGTCCGCTTTTTGTTGCAAATTTTAGACAGAAATGAAGACTGGAAAAAAAAAGCGGCACGGTGCTTAAGATCCATAATTAAAGACACCAAAGGGCTCGAATTATTTATCCAAACGGGGTTATTCACGGAAGATCATCTGCTGGGTGAACTGATGGGTCGAATCAATGAAAAAATTCTTCCTCAAGAGCCGCAAGAAAATGAACTGTCATTTATTTTTAGCGAAAACTTTCGAAGCCCGCAGGATGTGGAATGGTTTCAACTGTTAGATTCAGTGACACTTTCAAAAATCATGGAACTGTTTCATTTTTCAGTTTCTGCCGCAGAAGAAAATTGGAATAGTTTAAAAGCGGATTGCGAACAAGCTTTATTACTGTTGGGTTTACAAGTTCAAGGCCTAGGATTAACGTCAGATATTCGAAAGCGCTTAACCATAGCCCACTTCGAAAAAATGCCTTTTCATCAACTGCCAGAAGCCATCGAGCGCTTCATCACCGAGCCGGATGCTATTCTAAGGTTAGAAATTGCGCGACAAATTGAAACTCAAGTTGAAATGTGCAAAATTTCTTTACGAGAAGTTCAAAGCCATTTGGATCAAAATGGCGTCAGTGTTCAAATAGTCTATAAGATCGACCGTCTAGAGCATTTATTAAATCGCGTCTTAGATATCTTAAGTCTGTTACAAGCTGCTCCGTTAGATACGCATCGCTTAGCCCAGTTCATTCGAAATTTAGTGGCTGATAATATCGAAAGAAGAAGCATACTTTCTTTTTTAAATAAAAGTTTTTCCCTGCTTTCACGAAAGATCGTGGAACGAAATGCCGAAACCGGTGAACATTACATCACCCGCGATTCAAAAGAATACGTTCGCATGATCAATTCCGCTCTAGGTGGCGGAGTGGTAACAAGCTTCACGGCATTTATGAAAATAATGCAGCATTATTTAAGTTTAGGAAATTTTTATTTTGGCCTTGTGGCCAGTATAAATTACTCGGTCAGCTTTTTAATTATTCATTTTAGTCACTTCACCTTAGGGACAAAACAACCTTCGACCACGGCACCCGCACTAGCTGCAAAAATGCAAAACATGGAATCACCCGAGGACTTAAATTCCTTGGTTGACGAAATTGTTCATATTTTTCGGTCTCAGTTTGCGGCTGTTCTAGGAAATGTTATCGGGGTCGCCCCGTTAACTTATCTTATTGCGTGGGTAAGCTTTCGCTTCGGTCACCACGCCATCTTATCGCCCCATGAGGCCGAAGAAACTTTAAAAAGTTTTTCGATCTTGGGGCCGACTCCGATCTACGCCTTTTTTACGGGTATTTTGCTTTGGGCTTCTAGTCTATTTTCAGGTTGGTGCGAAAACTGGTACACCTTCCACCGCCTATCCCCGGCCCTTGCTGCGAACCGAAGGCTACACTTTATTTTTGGCGCAGTTCGGGCCCGTGGTCTTTCCATCTTTTTAAAGAAAAATATTTTAGGGATTTCATCGAATATTTCACTCGGTTTTCTGCTGGGGCTAAGTCCAGCTTTACTGCAGTTTGTGGGAATTCATATGGAAGTGCGCCACGTAACTTTATCTAGCGGGGCGGTCGCCGCGGCAGTAGCTAGTTTAGGATATGATCAAATTTTTAGTTCAGACCTTCTTGAGGCGGTTGTGGGAATACTATCGATGGGTATTTTAAATATTTCCGTTGCATTTTCTTTAGCGCTTTTTTTGGCCGTGAAAGCGCGACAAATGCGGGCGCCGAAAAGAAGATTAATTTACAAAGCTATCTTTCGCCGTCTTTACCAAAAGCCTTTGTCCTTTATTTGGCCTGCAGCAAGTACTTAAAATTGAAGTCTTTATCATTATTTTTTTTCTAGCAGCCGAATCGTGGAGATTAATTCTTCGAGCATAGGATCTAGTTGATCCTCGCGGCGTGTAAGCACATAAAATTTATGATCCCAAAATTTTTCTTTGGTCACCACGGACACGAGTTGTTTCAGCTTGAGTTCTGTAGCAACGTAGGGAACAGGTAAAAAACCAATTCCCACGCCATCGACAAGTGCGCGGGCCACTACGGCCAAAATATCGCTTTCCAAAGCAATTCGGTTTTGAATGGAATAATGCTGAAGGTAAATATCAATTTCATGTCGAAATCTTTGCTGAATCGAAGGCAGCACAAATCCAAAATGAGAATCTCGCAACAATTCTTTCAAATGCACA
>JAYTHR010000221.1:0-36447 GCA_043732425.1 Bdellovibrionales bacterium | reverse complement strand
CTGCCGAGAAAGTCCGGGAAAAAACGGACTATATTTTAGACCTTGAAAAAAAACAGATCTTTAAACGACAAATAAAAAGCATTGGTCAGTTTGTCGTCACAGAAAGTGCTAAAACACCGCTAGCTCCGGCCGAGCAGCCTGAAAGCTGGAATCGTGTTCTTCAGGAAAACCAAAACATTCTTTTGGCTGCACACACTGACTATACAACTTACGTTAAGAAAATTAATTTTTTAAAAAGAAAAGCGACTGAGTTAAGCTTGCCGCCGGAACTGTTTACCTTTACAGAAAGTTTAACTGCGAATTTAATGCAAGATTTATCGGAATCCGTCACAAACCTGGAGGGCTTTTTTAACTACCCGCTTTCCTATTTGTTACTAGCGCAAACTCCGCCAGCCATTAAAGACTGTCTTTTGCAGATGCCTGACCACTTTGATTTACCCAACGGAAAAAAAACAAGCGTTATCTATGATTCTGAAAATGCACCTTTGATCTCAGTGAAGATTCAGGAGCTTTTTGGGTGTCCGCACCATCCTCGCCTGATTAATAACGCTTTACCGTTAACCTTAGAACTTCTAGCCCCCAACCGACGGCCGACTCAGATCACGCAAAACTTGGAACTTTTTTGGCAGAAAAGTTATTTCGAAATTCGAAAAGAACTGCGTCCACGTTACCCTAGGCATCCGTGGCCTGATAATCCTGCAGAGTATAATCACCTTGAGGTCAAAAAATAAGTTCTTAATTTTCTAAAACAGTGCTTAATTAGCAAAATGACGACAAATCGAAAATTAACTTATTTCATTCTAATGATTTTAGTGGCAGCGATTTTCTTTTATGAATATCACAAATTTCAAAATAATATCGCGCCCTTGGAAACTGAAACCACTTCAACTGAAACTTCGAAATCAAAAGTAGGAACTACTTCTAAAGACACCTCTTCACCATCAGGTTCAGCATCGGGTTCACCATCGGGCCAATTATCTATGGCGACAGCAGCTGATGACACATCTGTAAAACCAGTCGCGACTTGGCTTGCGGACGAAGCGAAAAATTTAGAAAATAAAACAGTGGATCCCCAAGAAAAAGAGGCCGAACTCAGAGACAAAGCGTCGCGCTTTACCACCGAAGATATTTCTTTTTTAGCCAGAACGTCGACGAATGCAAAAGCCACGGCAAACGAAAGAATTGAAGCCACTTATTTGCTGACGCTAAGCTCATCTACCAGCGCGCTGATTGGTATTGCAAAAACCCCACTCAGTCTGCCAAGTCCTCAGCCTGTTCATTCCATTGGTGAAACTTTGCTGATGCAGGAAAAAGCGATTCGCATTATGGCAATTGATGAATTATTCAACAGGGTAAAAGATAACGCAGCCTTGCGACCAACTCTGCTGCAAGCAATCAATCAGATTAAAGACGAAGCTGTGAAGCACTACGCGCTTAAACGCTACCAAGAACTGAAGTAAAATTTATTTTCCACATTAAATGTTCTTATATCTAAATTAAGTCTTTTTTTCTTTGCTAGTCACATAGGGCTTGGCTAGGCTTTTCATGACCGCAACAACCACGAGGGAGAAAAATGAATTTACTACCGAATTTATCATTGCAACGACGAAAAAATAAGATGGTGGCTAGCCCACTCCATATCTCGAAAAAGCTTTTGCTTTTAATTAGTTTTGTAATCAGCTTCGCCGGGATTTCTGCCCAGGCTGCGAATTGTATTTCTGCCGAAGACATGACAGACATTGCTTCGCATTTTTCTCAATTTAGTAATTTATCTGGAAAAGAATTTTGTCATGACGGTTCTGAAACAGCCAACCTGCTAGCTAGTTTGATGTTCATGCGTAAGAATCAGTTTGCGGCAGATATGAAACCAAGCACGGATGAATTGTTTTCAGGAAAATTTGCTAACAGCTGGTACAAGTATTTCACTGAGCGTATTAATGAAATGACAATCGACACCGGTTGCCCCAAGGGCGTTGCGGCTTATGTTTACGGTTTTGGTGGAAATACAATGTATGTGTGTTCTGCAGCTTTAAACGATAATTTTTCGGCGTTAGACAGAGCCAGCATTTTTATGCACGAAGCCAGACACATCGATGGCTATCCGCATATCACGTGTTCAACGGGCCCTAGAAAAGGCTTACAAGGTGCGTGTGATTCAAAAATTTCTGATACCGGATCATATGCTGTTACCGTTGAAACGTATGCTCAGTTAGCAAAGTACTCTTCGGATTTACATCCTGCTTTAAAGGCTTATGCCCGCTCTGCCGCCGTGATTTATGCTGACGAAGCTTTTGAAACTCCGGTCCGCGTTCAACGTGAAACTCAGTTATTACTGATGACGGAAGCAAAAGACCTTCTTGGGCTAAAAATCGGTTCTTCGGGCCCATTAGAAAACTTAGGACAGACACCGGCTTTAGGTCACATCATTATGCGCGCTCAGCACATGGTTTTATTACCTGACGATCGCACATTACCCATGAAATATTTCTTCGTGAAAAATGTCGGCGAGATCGCCCAGTCCCCAGGTGATGCTTTCACTGAATACAACGCGCAGACTCCCGCACAACGAAGTGAATTCGTCGATTTTCAAAGCGGAACTTTATGGAACGCAAAAGTTTACAAATCAAAAATTGTATTTTCTTGTGATCCAAGATCGGCTGCTAAAAGCGAACAGACTTTTAACGGCTCAAAAGCAGTGGGAATTATGCACTTAACGGGATACGACCGTAATGCGAGAATGAACTTTGTGGCTACTGAAGATGGATCTATTTACGAGTTTGGTTGTAATGAGCAGTTGAATTCATTTTTACGTCCATCGACAGTGAAAGTGGACCAGCACTTTAAACGAATTCATAAAACGGGCGATGGCTTAGTTGGATTAGCATCGGATGGCCGTATTTATCAACTGAAGGATTCTAAATCATTACCATTAAAGACTGCGGTTGACGGGCAAATTCATGAAATTGCTCCACGCCAAGTTTTTAATTTCTTTGATTCAACGAACTAATTTACTTACGTAATTCAATCGATTGGGGAGCTACGATCGTAGCTCCTTCAGCAACATCTTTTACAACAACAGCATTGGCTCCAATTTTCGCATTGTTACCAATTTTAATTGGTCCTAAGACTTTGGCACCAGTTCCAATCAAGACATGATTTCCGACGGTGGGATGGCGCTTCACGCGATCGAATTTAAGACCGCCCAAAGTGACTCCATGAAAAATAATGCAGTCATCACCGATCTCGGCCGTTTCCCCGATAACAACTCCCACACCATGATCTATAACTAGTCGACGGCCTAACTTCGCACCCGGGTGAATTTCGATTCCCGTCGTCGAACGCGAAATGTCCGCAATTAATCTGGCCATGAAGAAAAGATTCTTTTTATAAAGAAAATGAGCCACGCGATGGATAAAAACCGCTCGGGGGCCTGGGTACAGAAAGAATATTTCGGCGTAGGACTTTGCAGCCGGATCATAGTTTTTATAAGCTCTTAAAAAATCGAACATTTATTATCCTTTTAAATCCAGCGGTCTTTCAAGTTTTCTAAAAAAAAGTAACGCTCAAAACTTTCGTTGTAACGGGACCAAGACTCTCCTGTTTCGCGCTCAGCTTCAATAAAATTTTGAACCGTATTCATTTTTGAATCTAGATCGTCGATCATGGCAACGACAAAGGCTTCCATAATTTTTGGTCTTTTCGGAGATCCGTACTCGAGTCGCCCATGGTGCGATAGAATAATATGCTTCAATATATCTTTTAAATCTTCGGGAAATCCCAATATACGGGCCGCTTTTTTATCAATCAATTCGCAGGCTAACTGCATGTGCCCTAGAAGTCGGCCTTTCTGCGTGTACTGAATAAAATCGTTATTAATTTCCAATTCCCAAATCTTTCCTAAATCATGAAAGATGGCTCCAAATACTAATAAATCATAATTTAAAAAGTCATAATTCACGGTCATCATCTTCATCAGTCGGCAGATCGATGTGATGTGTTCAATTAACCCACCCTGCCACGCATGGTGAATGGTTTTCGCCGCCGGAGATTTTAATAACAAAGTCTTAATTTCTTCATCCTGCAGGCAATCTAAAATAATTTGCTTGATCGACCCACTTTTTAAACTGTTAACGATCTGGATCAGCTCAGAAAAACAAGCGTGAACATCAATCTTTTTTCCGGCAATCACATAATCAGATTTTTGATAGTTTTCCTGAGCCGGTTTTTCAACCTTATGGACAATGATTTGTTTACGGCTTGCGTAGACCTGAACTTGTCCTTTGATCAGAACCACATCACCCGTATCAAAAATGTCAGAAAGCTCATCGACGCGGTCCCAGACTCTAGCATCGATGTGACCCGTCTTATCGCCGATCAGTAAACTCAAAAAGGGTCGTCCGTTTTTCCCCATTCCTTTTATTTTGTCTTTTACTAGGAATGCTCGGTTTTGAATACTATCTTTATCTTGAAGATTTTTAATTGGGACTTGTTCTTCGCTCATAATGACAATCCTTTAACTTGGGGGCACAGTTCATTCTCGTTTTTTGAATCCACCAGCGTCAGTTGAGTCAGGTAAATCTGATTCAATTTTCGAAATACAAATATATAGTGACCGGCAGTTACAAATAAGTGCCGTAGCTGCGTGGTGTTTAAATTTAAAAAATCAGCTTTTTGTAAATTTGAAAACTTATTTTTCAAGTCGACCCATTTGCCACAACCTAAACCAAACTCTTCACCTTCCAGCTGCTTTCTGGGCGCCTGACTCACGTAAAAGAGATGTTCGATCTCGGGTAGATCCTGGAACTGTTCTGCGGGAAAACTTAAATAAAAGCTTCCTTGGCCTTTTACGACGTCACTGAAATCTATACGACCACCGCCTTTTGGAAATTGGAAGCGTAGCGCGTGTGACTTCAAGGTCTGCGACGTCTTTTCGGTGAGTAAGACCACCAGTGGACTATAAATAAAAACAGGACTTAAAATTTTTGTTTCTGCCGCGACATCATTTTCAATTGCCTGAATGAATTTTTTCGGAATTTCAAAATCCTTGGCAATTTCATGAATTTCAACCGTCTGCGCCGGAGTAACAGGCATCTTAGAAAAGCATCCGCCTAATACTAGAAATAATAAAGCCGAAGCATTTTTTTTATTCAAGTTGTCCTCTGGCCTCATTGACGACCATAAAATCTGATTCTCCCTGAAAATTTTCTTTCAGGTAAGACTTGATTTCAGCGTTTGCTTTTCGACGCATTAATAACGTTAAATTAATCCAGTGAATATAGAATTTTAAATTATTAGCGGTGAAAAAATCGAGATGCACTTTAACGTTTGCACTTGGATCTAAGCTAATTTTTGTTAAAGCCAGTATAAGATGATTTAGTTCTGATTTTTTATCAAGCTGATTGGTTTGTTCTAAAGCTAAAGCTTCTGCTTTTTTATTCAGTGATTCATCTAGAAGTAGAGCAATTTGTTGGCGTGTATAGGAATCAGAAATCCCATTTTTATTTTTTTCAAAATAATCAACCGCAGTGCTTAACTGATTGGATTCTAAAAAATCATGAATTTTAAAAACAGTTTCGTCACTGACGTTAAGGCCACGTAGGACCGTGCTTTTGATGACCTCAAGATCTTTCCATTGGTAAGAAAACGGAGAGAGTAACGTGGGTCGTTTAAAAAGAATCGATAGTCTAGCGGGAGTATTGATAAATTGCTTCCACGATAATTTAAAAAGGATATCGTTATCGTGAATGCGAGCAAAAGCCATTTGGATCAGTAATAATTCTTTGCGGTAGTCAAAATTAAGTGCGATATGACGATCGACGAGCTTTTCGATAACTGGGAAGAACTGAGATTTATTTGAAGAATTCAATTCTTGAAGCCCCTGTAGTCCTTGCAACGCACCAATGATATAACGACCCGAATTGTTTTTATCATAAAGGTTGATAAAAGATTCTACGGCAAGTTGATACTTACCTTTTCGTAGATTTAGCAGGGCTTCGTTTTCTAAAACTAACAGGTCTAATGGTAATAGTGCTTTTGCTTTAATGATCTGATTCTGCGCAGCTTCGTAATCCTGAATTTGCATAAAAAACCAAAACCGCGTCAGAAAAATATTGGCCTTATTTTCTAACGATAATCGCTCGTTGCTTTCCAAGGATTCTAAATCTTTAAGCTGAGCTAAGCCTAAAGCCTCGAAGATTGGAAACAAATTGATCGCATCAATTAAATTCTTTTTCTGCAACGGCAAAGGCAGTTTGGAATAAACCGATGCGGCCTGCTGATCGAGGCCTAAAAATTTATATTTTTTGAATTGTATAAGTAGTTCTGATTCCGAACGCTGCTGATTATATTTATTATAAAAATAGTAACTGACGACCGAGGCTGCGGCGGCGACAAAGACGAAGGCAAAGATGATTAGAAAATTTTTGGTGTGATTATTCACCGATTTCTTTACACCTTTGTCATTTTGATAAACAAAATTTGCAGAATTTATAGTTTTACTTCGGGATTCAATATATTGTTGTCGGGCCTGATTTTCATCAATTGTCTCACTGACGACCGAAGCTTCTTGCGTGCTTAAAGAAACGTTTGTGAATTGTGGCAAACCGTAATTTGTAGCTTGCGCTGGCTCTTCCTTTGAAACGGTGCCAGTCGTACTAATGCTGACGGATTGCTGCGTCGTGGTGGCGTCATTTTTTGCGTCGATCTGCGAGCGCACATCCTCAATGATTCTTTTAAACTCTGGATTTTCACGAATATAAAGCCAACGGGTTAGTGGGTCACGAATTTCATCGATTAAAGAAATCTGCTTTTTCGAAATCAAATCTTCGATTTGTTCAAAATTATAGGGCCCCAGAATTTTATTCTCACATTTAACAAGCCATTTTTTGTCACTATTTTCTATAATCATGTTAGTGCCTAAAGTGTCTTTGAGCTGAAAGAGTCATACTTATTTCATGGGATTTTGCCGCCGCGATCACATCATTATCTTTAACGGAGCCTCCGGGTTGTAAAATCCATTTTATTTTTTCTTTGGCAATCAGTTCAATCGAATCGGGAAAAGGAAAAAAGGCGTCACTGATCAGAATGACTTCGCTTAGGGAAATGTCGAAACGACTTTTAAATTCCCGAAAACGTTCAATGGCCTGTTGAACCGCGTCGACTCGATTAACCTGCCCCATACCTAAACCGACGGTCTGGCCATTACAAACAATAGCGACGGCATTACTTTTTAAAAAGGCACATACCTTCTCACCAAATTTCATGCTCTGCCGAATGCCGGCAGTTAAATCTTGTCCATGAGTGACCCAGTTTTCATTATTAAAGGAATCACCGTTTTGAACTAGGACTCCCCCCATGACTGATTTTAATTGATTTTGCGAAGGCCCCTGCTGGATCTGCGGCCAACTTAAAACGCGTAAATTTTTCTTACTTTTTAAAAATTCTAAAGCTTCGGCGGAATACGACGGCGCAATAAGGCATTCCAGAAAAATATTTTTAAACCGCTCGCAACAGTCTAAATCGACGTTTTGATTGAAGGCTAATATTCCGCCAAAAATACTTTTAGGGTCAGAATCAATCACTTTTTGCACGGCTTCGCTCAGTGTTTTTGCAAATGCAGCCGCACAGGGATTATTGTGTTTCACGGCCACACAGGCTGGCTCTTGAATCAGCTTCACTAACCCGATAGCTGCTTCAAGATCGAGAATATTATTGTAAGATAATTCTTTGCCTTGATGAATTTTTGCGGTGGCCAAATTTTCGGCCTGCAGCGGATTTTCATACCAGCTAGCGTGCTGATGCGCATTTTCTCCGTAGCGAAGTTCCGCCTTTTTCTTTAACGGAATATTATAATAAGCAGTTTCCGCTTGTGAATCTGATAACCGCTGCACGATCAGAGCATCATAATAAGAAGTTAATGAAAAAACTTTTAATGCGAGTTTTTTTCGGTCGGCAGTGTCTAATCGATGACTTAATATTTTTTGCTGAACCCAATCATAATCATTGGGATCAGATACTACCGCTACCGATTGATAGTTTTTAGCGGCAGATCGCAAAAAGCTTGGACCACCAATATCAATTTTCTCGATCAGTTCGATTTCGGTCGACTTAGTATTTAAGGCCGCTTGCTCGAAAGGATAAAGATTCCCTACGACCAGATCAAACAACTGAACCTGGTGCTGAGTTGCTTGTGCTAAATGAGACGGGTTATTTTTATCTGCCAAAAGACCCATGTGAATAAAAGGATGAAGAGTTTTTACTCGTCCATCAAGGACTTCCGGGAACCCGGTCACGTGACTGACATCTTCAGCGCTTATACCGTTTTCTTGAAGGTACTTTAAAGTTCCGCCGGTCGAGACGATTTTTAATCCCTGCTGCACAAGCGGCTTCAGAAACTCAATCAGTCCGCTTTTATCTGAGACGCTAACTAGGGCTCGTTTCATTAGAATGGAGACTTCGAAAGAAGAAGTTTTAGATCATCATTAGTTAAAAATAAACCAGCTCCGGCGTAAAATGATTGGGCGTTTCTTTGGTTCAGCAAATCACTAATACCAGTCGTTACATAAAATCCATAAAACAATTTATAATTCAGCGCTGGCCGAATTTGTATTTTATCAAAATCGTAGGCGTCAATCGAAGCTGTTAATTTTGAATTGAGCATATGGTAATCAAGTCCGACACCGCCGCGATCTTCGATGAGTCCTCCGCGCAAGGTCCAGTTAAAGAAGTTTTTTCCGAATAAGGCCGTGAACTTTGTTTTACTTTTATAAGTAACAACCGTGTCCGTTTCGGCAGTGGCTCCACCCGCCGGAGTCACTTTCGTATTCGTAACATCAACAACGCCTGCGGGATCCGTAACAATTCCTAAGTAGTAATAACGATCTAATCCAGGCTGAATGGCGACGCCGACGGCCGTCTTCACCGCGCCAACCTGGGATAGATAATACGAATTAAAATCAATACTTGTAGAAATTTTGCTGGCCGAATCGACCAATCCGCTAATTCCTTCAATAGCCGTTGAAACATCATCAGAGGTTTGCTCGTCCGAAATAAGCTTACCAATGGTTCCTTCACCACGATTGATTTTCCCAGTAATTTCATCGATATTTTTCATCGAGCTATCAATGCGGACCATGGCTTTCTTCCAAGTTTTCTTAAAACCCTGATCACTTTCGTCATTTAATAAATCATTGATCGTTTCGGAAATTTCTTGAACGTTATCTACGATTTCGCCGATTTGCTGCTTATTGTCGGAAGTCATCGTTGATAAATCACCCGTTAATTTTTCGATATTTTGAACAATCCGACCGAGTATATGCTTATTGGTTCCGTCATTAGAAACGGCTTCTTTTAAATTTTTAGAAACATCCTTTAATGATGATGCCAATTCACTGACTTGAGTCATCACATCATCCATCGAACCGCCATCTTTCACATTCATGACTTGCCCGCCGTCTTCAAGTTCGGGATCGCCCGCAGTTCCGGGATAAACTTCGACATGCTTATCACCTAAAATTCCGTTCGATTTCATTTCCACAATCGCCGATCGAGTCAGTTGCACTTCAGATTTGATAGAGATATCAATACGGGCCTGGCCATCTTGTAATCGAATGTCTTTGATTGATCCAACGGGTATGCCCGCCGAGCGAATAGCAGAGCCTTTAATAAGTCCACTGGCATTAGGAAGTAAGAACCAAGCTTTTTTTGAGCGTCCCATAATGTTGGGATCATCGCTGATTTGCATCGACATAAAAGCAATCAGTCCACCGATTCCGACAATCAGCGCACCAACTTTAAATTCTGCTAAACTCAAAATGCCCACTTAGAATCCTTACATGTTGAAAAATCATTTATTGATGTTTGATTCCCTTATCAACAAATTTTCTCACAAGTTCGATATCAGTTTTATAAAAATCTTCAGCAGTGCCCGAGAGTAGGACTCGACCTGCATCGAGCATCACAACAAAGTCTGCTATTCGGAAGGCCGCATACAGATCATGAGATACCATGATCGAAGTCGTTCCGGGTCTAGCTTTATGGGTCGAAACAATCAAATCATCGACCATCTCGGTTAGAATAGGATCTAAGCCCGTCGTCGGTTCATCATACAGAAGAATCTCTGGATCTAAGGCCAGGGCCCGCGCTAAACCGGTTCGCTTTTGCATCCCTCCCGAAATTTGGCTGGGTAATTTGTTAAAATGTTTTTCTTCCAGATTCACAACGCGCAATTTTTCTTTCGCAATTTCTAACACTTGTTCGTGGGTTAGTTGCCGACGGTGTTCTTCAAGGGGAAAACAAACATTTTCTAAAACTGTCATATCATCAAATAGCGCCGCGCTTTGGAACAGAACACCGTAGTTACAGCGAAATAAAGTTAGCGCATTCGGATTTAAAGTTTTTAAGTTAGTTCCTAGGACTTTAACTTCACCCGCTGTGGGCTGGTATAAACCCAACATATGTTTCAACACAACGCTTTTCCCAGTTCCAGAAAAACCGATAATCGCGGTCAGACTTCCGTGAGGAATTTTTAAATCGATGCCCTTAAGAACAAATTCTTTGCCATCAAAAGTTTTTTTGACGTCGTTAAGTTCAACAGCGTATTTTTCATTTTTAAATTTATTTGAGCTCATTCAGAAGCTCCAGTAACTAAATAATAAAGTCGAATCAAATTCATTAAAAAATAATCGAAAATAATAATCGTGACCATACTGATAACGACACCCTTGTTGGTGGCTTCACCCACACCTTTGGCACCACCCGTAGTATTGTAACCTTTGTAGGTACAAATAATTCCAAACATTAAACCAAAAATAGATGCTTTGAGTAAACCTTCAAAAATATGCCTGATTTCGATAGTCTCACGAATTTTTTGCATAAATACTGCGTGGTCAAGTCCCACTAACTTAGTACATAAAAACCACGAACCTAACATGGCCATAAAATCAAATAGCGCCGTCAGTAACGGCATACAAATAATAGCCGCAATAATTCGTGGAGCAATTAAGTACTGCTTTGTGTTCACGCCCATCACATCTAAAGCATCTAGCTGTTCATTCACACGCATCGTGCCCAAGCGCGCGGCCATCGCACCACCCGCTCGAGCGGCTACGATCAACCCAGTTAGTACGGGACCTAGTTCTCGAGAAATTCCAAGAGCCACAGTTGGCCCAACTAAATTTTCGGCATTGACTAATTTAAATCCCAAATACACCTGAAAAGATAAAGCCAATCCAGTAAAAATACTGGTTAGCGTAATAATACCAACGGATTGGTTACCAATAAATTCTAAGTGCCGAATAATTTCTTGATAGCGAAAGGGTTTTGCAAAAAGAAGCTTTAAACTTTCGGCTCCAAAAATAGAAATCCGTCCGACCTCATTGATAAATCCTGAAAACTGTCCGAAAAAATATAAAAACAACCGGTCTAACTGATCAGCTGTTTTTTGAATGAATGAATTTTTTGTCATGATTTTTTTAGTCCTCGGTAATGACGGGGCACACGCTCGCCAACAGATGTTAGGCTTTCCCAAACAACGGTATTCGAAGCTTCCGCCACCTTTTCAGCAGAAAGGTAAACACCTTTGTCGTTATGGCCAAAAAAAATAACTTCTTCTTCGATCCATCTACTGACATCTTGATCCTGAACAACGTCGGTTACATCCAGCATTAAAAAATCCATACAAATTCGACCGACAACCGGAACCAGCTGGTCAGCGAATAAAGCCACACCGCGATTGGAAATTAAGCGGTGGTAGCCGTCCGCATACCCAATAGGAACAATCGCAATTTTCGAATCCCGCGCTGCGCGCCAACTGCAGCCGTAGGAAACGGATTCATCTTTTTTAATACTTCGAATATTATTCACCACAGATTTTAAAGTCATCACCGGAGACAAATTCATCTCCGCCGCCTGATTCGTAGCTGCCGAATACCCATAAAGCGCTAGCCCTGGGCGAAATCCCCAAGGTTCTTTCAGCAAAAGATGATTTGAAATATTTTCTTTTTTCACGCGGGATAATGCGGAAATGGCGGCCGAATTTAATAGGTGGGAATAGACATTTAAAGGTTTAAAAAAATCAACGACCTGAATAAACTGCTGAATTTGCTGCGACGAAAAACCCGCCGCATCGACGGCATCTTCGGCCTGCGCTAAGTGAGTTAAAACGGCTTTTAATTTTAACTTTTTCGAATTTTTAAAAAAAGAAAACAGCTTTTCACATTGATTCGTATCGAATCCAAGCCGCTTCATACCCGTATCAAATTTTAAATGCACCTTTACGGTTTCATCAGCTGCTGATTCCAGAGCTTGAATTTGTTCCCACGTACTTACGACCGGAGTCATTTGATATTCTAAAATTTTTTGAGCGCCCACTTTATCAAAGCCACGAAAAACTAAAATTTGCGCATTCACCCCGGAGGCTCTGACCAACAGACCCTCTTCGATCAGGCAAACACCAACGGTTTCGGCGCCCTCTTGCTCAAGCACTAAAGCCGTCTGCGCATCACCATGCCCATAGGCATTAGCTTTAACCATGGGACAAATAAATCGATCATCACCAGCAACTTTTTTAATTTCATACCAATTATGAATTAAATTTTCGATTGAAATTTCGGCGTAAGTGCGACGATACATTTCCATTAAGGTCTCACGTATCGACTTGAAAATCAGGTTGATGATCTTGCGGGGCTTTGTAAATACATATTTTATCGCCACCTTTCGATGAAATAAATTCTAGGGCTTTCCGAGACGATTCATCTAATATTTGCGCTGTTCGCGTTAGACTTGGATATTCACTGATGCCTTGGCTAACCGTAATCACAAATCCTGATTTCGTAAAACTTTCTGTTTTCAAAACCTGCCGCAGACGCTCGGCCCTTAGGGCGGCCCCTTTACGATTACAGTTGATCAGTACTAAGGAAAATTCGTTCTCTCCGGTCCTGCAGGCATAATCCGGCAAACGCGATGATTTTGTAATGACACCCGCTACTTTTTTGATAACTTCGTCACAGAAACCTCGACCCTGGCTGACTTCAATTTCATTCAGCGCATCGACAGAAATTTTAACAACGGAAATTGGCGCGAGGGTCCGCTTCGAACGATCAATTTCTTTATCTAATATGCGTTTATAAAAAAGTTGATTGTAAAAACCAGTCAACGGATCTTCAACATCCAAGTGAAGGGGCTGCGCTTCCAAAGCCATCAACTGATAAACAAGACTCATTAACGAAAAATCTTCGGCAACATCTGCTGCAATATCTTGAGTAGTTACGAAAAGGCCTTCGACTTGATCCTTAATTGATAATGGTAGAATTTTTAAAGCCTGGACATTCCAACGGTCTTTTAAATAATTGATTAAAACTTCAGGATAATCTCCAACAAGAACTTTCCTGTTAAAATCTGGCTCGTGGCCCGGAATTTTAAAGGATAAACCTTCTACCCAACTTTCTTCCATATTTTGATGGGCCACCGTGATATAGGTTTGAATCGATTTGATAAATTTTAAAAACACCCAAGACTGTTGCGGAGACTGCTTAAAGAATAGTTGCAAAAGCTGTTCTTTCGATTCAGCCATTTTATATTCAGAAATCCGCATTTGAAAGGGGCGCACCTGCGGTCCCAGGCGCTCAAGACTGACGGCTTGTTTTAACTGTTCACCGGCGTCCTGCACGTGTTGGTAGCGAAGAAACATCTGTTCATTCTGGTAGGTTCGGTAAAGAGTCTCGCAAGTTTGTTCTACTGCCGACAGCACTTGCAGTGCAACGTCAGAACCCAAACGATCGAAAAATCCGATTAAATTAAAATTCTTAAAACTGAGCAAATCGGTAAACTTATCACTACCCGTTAACACCACGATCTTAATTTCTGCCGAAATCTGCAATATTTTTTCAAAAAATAAGGCCAATTCAAAAACTAAAACCTCGTGATCGACGACGATGACATGGGGTGGATTTAACTGAACACGTTCGAACATTTCATCGAAGTCTGCGAAAAAATAAGCTTCAAATTCAGCCTGTGACAAGACAAGTTTAGCTCGAGAGCCTAACTCGGCATCTTGTGATAAAACAAAAATAGAAAATTCAGAGTGCGGTAAGATCATGATTTATTGGGTCGCCGAATAGCCACGGGAAATTGATCCATGTCGTAGGCTTTTTTAGTTACACTTAAGTTCGGTGTTCGTAACTGGGTGGCTTGCTGTTCACTATTGGTATTAAGATTAATTTTTTGAGGCGCAAAAAGATACTCTGTCTGAACTTCATCGAGCGACAAAACTTCGTCTAAATCGAGCTCTAAGGCATCAGAAACTTCAATTTCTCTAGTTAAATCAATTTCTTTTTCGAGTGTCGCCGTCAGGCTCGCTGCCGAGGTTAGCGCCGTTATTTCTTGATCTTCAATGATTTCGGGCGCTGCTTCTGCGAATTTTTGTTTTTTAAGAATCATCTTCACTAACACTCCCTCAGGCTGCATTGGTTCGATTGACAAATCACCCCTGCAACGACGGAAAACCGACAGGGCTTCCGTTAAGCCTAAACCCATATGCTGAGATTTTGGTTTGGTTGTGAAAAAAGGCTGCCAGACTTTATCCATGTCTTGCTTCAGCGAACCCAGCCCCACACCGTTATCTTGAATTTCAATAATAGTTATTTGATCTACATCGTACGCGCGAATCGTAATTTTTTTCTGTGCTTGCAGATTCTGAGACTCTTTCCCGTCCTGCGCATTAAGAGCCTCAATCGCATTTCTTAAAATATTTTCAAAGCTTTTGATGAAAGCTCCGTAAAAGATGGGATGCTCTATCCGCGTAGAAATATCTTTTTCAATTTTAATTTGTGACTGCTTCAGAATGGAATCTAAGTTAAAAAGGGCTTGTTGAAGTGGTCCATTCAAGGTGGCTTCAGCTAATTCGCCAGTGGGTTCTGCAAAAGCCTCTTGAACTTGAACGACAGTTTCCGTCCTGGTTTTATTAATAATCTCAGCTTCGACTTGATCTTTTTTGTCTGTAATTTCGTGCGCAGCGATTTGTTCTTTGTGATTTTGCAGAATTTCAGATTGCACAGTCTCTTTAAAAATAGTCTCACGCTCTTGTTTTTTATAGCGTTCAATTTTTTTATCTAAAGGATCTAAACCATAAAATAATAAGCCAATAAGAACGAATCCGAAACCGAAGATAAGGCAAACAACGGACCAGGGAATCATCCACGACGCCGCTATTGATTTTCGAAGCACGTACGAAATAGCGACTAAATTAGTCCCCGCAATTTCTTCTTTTTCGATGATATACTTTTTGCCGGAAAGCTGGTCTTCGTCGCTGGCCGTAGCGACGTAGTCCGACTCGGAATGCGCCACTAAAATATGGTCCGACGTCAACAAGGCTGCGGTCATCGTTCCACCGCGTTCGATATCAAAATATTTTTGAAAATATTCAGCAGTACCCACAACCGCGATTTGTTGCGAAGCGGATAGGCTGTAAATTAAAGTGATGAACTTGGATCCATTCCGATCTTTAAATAAACGCGCTTGAATCGGCTGATCCGATTTCGTTTTTCTAACAGCTAAGGCTTTTTCTAAGTAAGTCGTATTCCAGCGTTCGCCCTGAGTTCCTGACCGTCCGATGAACTGAAGCACAGAAAAGGCGCCATCTGATTTTTTTTGCAGGCGCGCGATTCCAAAAAAGGGATCAAGCTGAACCCAATTAATCTTATTTTCTTTAATTTCGACATCGTAGCTAGAAAGCGTATTTCTGAGAGTGGATAATTGACTAGAGACCGCTGTTTTTACAGAAATGATTTGCTTGTGGACTTGCGATTCTGCTTGGAAAATCTTTTCCTGTTTATAAAAGTCGTTCATTTTGTAAAGAACAACGCTTAGTAGTAATACTAAAACTGCGATTAATTTGACGACAAGCCTTGTTTTCATGTGTTCAGCATCCGTGCGTTATTCACTTCGTTATTGTATGTATGATTCAGCACAGGAATCAACTGATCTTGTCTCTTTTATTTTGGACAAATCACGTTTTTAGCCTTATTTTCCCAAGCATGATTGAAACAGATGTCGTCATCGTTGGTTCCGGAGTCGCAGCCCTTGCTGCCGCTTTAAAAATTGCAGAGCACAGCAGCCCCACAAAAAAAGTTCTGATTCTAACAAAAGAAAAAGGGCCTTCCACAAATAGCGCGATGGCTCAGGGTGGAATCGCCGCCGTTATGGCCCTAGAAGACAGTTTCGCCAGCCATGTCGAAGATACTTTGATCGCCGGAGCTGGCCTCTGTAATCTAAACGCAGTGCGAAATATTATCGAGCAAGCCCCTGATAGAATTAAAGATTTAGTTAACTGGGGCGTTCATTTTGATCCTGACTTAACACGCGAAGGGGGACACACTTTCCGGCGCATTTTACATCACGAAGATCAAACCGGGGCCGAGATCCATCAAAAACTTTGGTTGAAGGTTTTAGCCCATCCGCAAATTTCAGTTTTAGAAAATCATTTTGCGATTGATTTGATCGTCAACAAGCAGGTCGAGCCCGCAATCACCGAGCCTACCAGCGTTGTCGGACTGTATGTCTTAGATAAAATTTCTGAGGAAGTAAAAATTGTTAGTTCAAAAATCTGCATCTTAGCAACCGGCGGTGCGGGAAAAGTTTACTTATACACTTCCAACTGGAGTGGCGCGACCGGCGACGGAATTGCGATGGGCTACCGCGCCGGAGCCCGCATTGCCAATTTAGAATTTATGCAGTTTCATCCGACGTGTCTTTACCACCGTGAATCCAGAAATTTTTTAATCACCGAAGCCATGCGTGGTGAAGGTGGAGAATTATTAAACTCAAAGGGCGAAGCTTTCATGAAGAAATATCATCCTTTGGGATCACTAGCCCCGCGCGATATCGTGGCCCGCAGTATTGATGCCGAAATGAAAAAAAGTGGAGATGCCTGCGTCTATCTGGATATGCGTCACAAGCCCGTAGAATTTTTAAAAAGTCATTTCCCAAATATTTATTCGAAATGCGCTGAGTTCGGAATATATCTTGAAAAAGAACCCATTCCCGTGGTTCCTGCAGCCCACTATCTTTGCGGAGGAATTTTAACTGATGTTGCGGGTCACACCGATGTCATCGGTCTTTTTGCGATTGGCGAAACGGCTTGTACCGGACTGCACGGCGCGAACCGCTTGGCTTCGAATTCTCTTTTAGAATGTTTAGCGATGGCTCACAATTGCTCGGAAGCTTTAAAAGTGGAATGGGCCGACACAACTGCAAAGACGACTTTACAGAAGAGTCCAAAAAAATGGACTAAGCCAGAAACAACAAATTCAGATGAAATGATTGTAATTAGTCATATGTGGGACGAGATTCGCCGCTTAATGTGGAACTATGTGGGCATCGTGCGTTCGAACAAAAGACTTGAGCGCGCCGAGCACCGCTTAATTAATATTCTTGCGGAAGTAAAAGAATATTATTCAAATATGAAAATTCACAGCGACATTTTAGAACTTCGTAACATTGCCATCGTGGCCAGCCTGACCGTGGAATGCGCCTTGAAAAGACACGAAGCCCGCGGGATTCATTTTTCGCTAGACTATCCTCCTAAAGAGGAAGTCTTTGCTGATGATTTAAAACAAGATCCAACGGCAGAAAATACGATCGTGCTTCGGGGCCTTAACTAAGGTCGTTTGCCCGCCCGATTGCGACCATTTCACTTTGACTTCAAATCCAAGTAGGCTCAGGCTTTAGGGTATGTATCAAAGATCAGAACTCTTTTTTTCAGGTTACGACAACGCAAAATTATTTTTACAAAAGTGGTCCGTTGCGAATTCTGTGGGAACAATTCTTTTCACCCACGGCCAAGGCGAACATTCGGACTGCTACCACCGCTTGATCTCTGGTTTTGAAAATTCGGGCTGGAGTTTTATTGGCTGGGACTTACGCGGACACGGACGATCCGATGGGCTTCGTGGTTACGCTCAAGACTTTAATGAGTACACGTCTGATTATGATCTTTTTTTAAAACAAGTCTTGCAGTTAACGGAAGTTAAAAACAAACCCGTGATCTTACTTTCTCATTCTATGGGTGCCTTAATACATACGTGCACTTGGATTAAAAAATCGTACACCAAAGAATTTCCGAATATTAAAGCCCAAGTTTTAAGTTCGCCTTTGTTTGGGGTCGCCATTGAAGTCCCGGCGTGGAAAGATGTGGGCGCGTCACTGATGCACCGTTTTGCTCCGAAGTTAACTTTAGGAAATGAAATTAAAAATGAAGATCTCACGCGAGATAAAAGTGTGATTCGCGAATATGAATTAGATACTTACCGACATGACCGCATTTCATCCGGAGTTTATTTAGGCTTTAAACGCGAATTTCCTCAAGTTCTGGAACACGCCGGTGAAATAAAACTACCTACTTTTCTAACCGTTTCTGATCATGATCCGGTTGTTTCCAGCGAAGCCGCATTAAAGGTATTCGATTTATTTCCAACCGAAATAAAAGGTTTAAAAATTATAGAAGATGCAAAACACGAATTGTTTAATGACACCTGCCGCGCCGAAGTGATTGCCGCCGTTGTCGAATTTACGAATCAGTTCAAAAAATGATGGGTGCCATGACGAATTTAAAAATACTTTTTTCAGTCCTTTCAATTTTAGTTACACTTTCAGGATGTATCACCAGTTTACCAGTTCCTACGGGCGTTCCGGAAATTTCAAATTCCGATTATGAAAATTTAGTGGAAAAGAAAACTAAAAAAGTCGAAGTTTACGATGGGCTTTATAATCAGTTAGCCATCAATGCGACCTGGTTGGATTCAGAAATGTCACAAGGGTCATTGGCTTATCGCGCCCGTTTATCGCAGTGGCAGGAACCCAAATTTCGTGAGGAAAAAGGCAAACTGATTGGCAGCCATGCCGCGACGACCGAGTTTTTCGTTAGCTTTTATACTCCGGAAAGAAAGCATGCGGATCTTTCACAGACAAAAAATTTATGGAAGATTCTTCTTGATGTTGGCGGACAGCGCTACGAGGGAAAAGCGATTAAAATAAGACAGCTTCTTTCTGAAGTTCAAGCCTTTTACCCAAGACATAATCGCTGGTCGACACCGTACTTAATTACTTTTCCGGTTTCAACAACACTGGTCGAGAATAAATCGGCCGTCCTGACGATTACAGGAACCCTGGGTTCCGTCCAAGTTAAATTCGAACCGTAAAGCCAGTCCGCGATGGAATCACTTAGCGTTTAAAAATTTTTGAAACTCCAAAATTGAATAAGCCGCGAAAATGAAGCGCTGTCTTTAGTCCGACCGCAGTCGATCCACTCGGCTCTAGATAAGTCCAATCCTTCTTCACCGCATTGATAATTTTGGCCGCGTATTTCTCAGGAGAAATAGAATCCTTAGGGACCTCTAAATTTTTTGAATACAACTTGTCAATTTCATCAAACATGCGCGTTTTTATTCCCGGAGTAATCAAGCACAGGGTGCTGACCCCGGTGCCTTTAAGTTCTTGCTCGATGCAGTCGGTGAAGGCCCAGACGGCCGCTTTAGAAGCGGCATAGGTCGACGCACAGGGAAAGTGCATCAGTGCTGACACGGACGAATGATTAATAATTTTTCCTGAGCCCTGCTTCACCAGCTGCGGGATAATAGCATGAGTTAAGTGAATTAAAGTATTTACGTTTACCTGAAGCATTTTATAAATTTCATTCATATCTTGAGACTCGAGCAAGCCGCCCGTTAACAGGCCGGCATTATTAAATAAAATATCGATTTTCTTTTTTGTCATTTTAGTAGCCAAGGTAGTCACATCTTCTTTCGAAGAAAGATCGGCTTCCATGATCTCAACGGATAAGGCCCCTTGCTTTTTTAAATCCTGAATTAATGCGGGCTCACTTTTTCGAAGGGCCAAGATCAGATGAGCTTTCTCTTGGGCACAGGCTTCAGCAAAAGCCTTACCGATGCCGCGATTAGCTCCTGTGATAAAAACGACTTTATTTTCAATTTGCATTTTAGACCCCTATGGCTTGGCTAAAAGTTCTTTCTGAGCCTCGGTGATAAACAATTTTTCAAATCCTGGATTAACCCATTCGCCCTCTTCGCCGCAGGTGACTGAGCTCGCATGAGGTCCATGAGTCACTCCGACTTGATAGGTTTTTCCATCTAAATCTAGAAAGGCCGGACCGCCTGAATCGCCGTTGCAACCGCCCGTTCCGTGGGTTTGATCGGTAATGACAAATTGATCCAGAAACTGCGCCGTCACGGTCGTCATTCGCAGCACGTCGCTAGAGACGCGCGGGCTTTCCCCAAATAAACCAAAACCAACCAGCTGAACTGGAAGCTTTTGGTAATCTAAAGTCGTTCGGTTATAAGGCAAGTTTAAATACTGATCTGGTAGCAGCTGAACAAAAGTTCGATCTGCAGGAGCCGCATCTTGCAGAAGAATAATGGCCACATCGTGATCGCCACCACCCAAATACTGAGGGTGAAATTTAAAAGATTTCACTTTCCGAATAACAAAGTTTTTTTCAAGATCAGTCACGCGCGTTGCGGGATCGATTTGCTTCTCGTAAGACAAACTGTTTAAAGAAAAATTAATTAATATATTTTCTGCGTTTGATCCCTTGATACAGTGGGAGGCCGTTAAGATAAATTTTTCATTTAAAATTGTGCCGGTACAATCCAGAGTCCACACGGTTTCTCCGTTCACTGGAAAACTGGAGAAAATTCCGACAACAGATTTAGCTAGGGGATTTTCTGCCGTGACCGGCGTGCCATTGATGATCGAGCTTGATTGCGAACCGGGCTGTGACTGATTCTGAAATGAAATTGTCGCATTCGGTACCGTAACAGAACAGCTGGCTAAAACAAACGCTGACAGAAGTAAAAGTGATTTCATGATTTTTCCCTTGCTGAGGCTTTCTTATCATAAAACAACGAATTGGCTAGGCTTAACGGTGGGCGCATAAATAATTACTTTTTTGCTTTAATTACAGGCCCCAAAGCTTCTTGATTTGTGATTCCTCTTCGCTCGAGGTGACTTTCTTAAACTTCACTCCGGGACGGCCCTTCACGACGGCCTCGCATTCAGACCATGTTTTATGGGTTTTTAGAACTCCGTTGACCAAGCTTAGGTACCAAGCAGATTTTTTGGCTTCGCCGCTGTCACGATTCTTATTCATCTCGGGCAGCGGCTTTTTTTCAGGTGATTGCAAGATATCGAAATGGTATTCAGCGGCAGGCCCCTGGTAAAGTTCAATGGTATCGTTTTTTGACATCGCTACGGCTAATTCATCACATCTTTCATTACCCGCAATTCCGGCGTGACCTTTAACGAAATTCCATTCTATTTTGAGCCTCGGATTTTTCAGCTTAACTTGGTATAAAGTTTTATCCATCTGCATCCACAGATCCGGATTAGCGATGGGTTCATTCGTCGCATTTTTCCAACCTTTTTTTTTCCAACCGAACATCCACTGTGTAGCCCCACGAATCAGGTAGACGGAGTCCGTAAAAATTTGGATTTGATTTGCAGAACTAATAAATGGTGTTTCAAGGATCAGTTCGATCGATTTTAAAACGGCAGATATTTCCATGCGATTGTTGGTGGTCTGCGTGTAGCGCTCAGCAAGCTCAATCACCGAGTGATCGGGAAAAAGCACGATAGCTCCATAGCCTCCAGGGCCGGGGTTTCCCGAGCAGGCACCGTCTCCGTAAATTACGATTTCATTTTTGGACATGATTTAGTCTTCTCATAAATCTTTGTCATAATCACGACTTATAGTGGCCATAAGAACAAATCTCAAACTGAAACACCCGTAATCTTTGGTACGGTCTTCGCTATACCTTAGTTTATGAAGGTCGTAGTTAAAAACTTTTACCTGGAAAGCAGTTTAAATGATTAAGACGTACATTGTGACACTTTTAGTAAGTTCTGTCTTATGTTTGGTCGGTGGCATCTTGAGCCCGGCTGAGGCATCGACGACGACTAAAGCACAAAATGCGATTGGTAATAAAGTTGTGACTTCCACGGATCGAGTTATTCCTGAAGATAAATCTGATTTAGAATTTAGCGGTGGATTTTCTATTGATCGCAGCACATCACTGAACGATTTCGGTGACGGAACTCGTAGGGATTCTTTGTATTATCTTTTTATTCCCTCTTTGAAAGCTAGTTTTGGAACTTTTTCTTCGAAAATTGCCTTCACGCAAGATCTACGTGATCAATCTCCAGAGAAATCAGATTTCTCGGATGTGGCTGTCACCTTTGCTTTCAATCCAATCCAGTGGGCTTGGTCGGCCCCTTATATCTTAACATTGACTCCGACTTTAACCGGGGTCATTCCACTTTCACAAACTTCAATCAAAAAAGATCAGCTGCAAACAGCCTTCAGTGGCGGATTAAGTTTCGCCATCATTCCTGATGGTATAGCCCCAAAAAAAGACGGCGCTTGGAACTTAGCGATTGGAATCACTGCGGGTCGTATTATTCACGCTTACGAGCAAGATATTAACGGAGCCGTTTTAAATAAATACTCTTCGAATCAAACTTTAAACCTAGGTTACACCTATAAAGATTTTTCGCTCGGTACAGAATACATTCATTTTTCTCGTTTTACTTATCAAGGTAGCACCAAAGAATCATTCTTGCTTTCTCAAGAACTTCGCTACGATATCAACGAAAAATTCGCAGTTGCGGTAGGCCATTCCAATATCGGAGCCGGCTTAAAATTAAATGGAACGGAATCTAATTTAAGTTTAATTAATGAAAACGACTCAACAGTTTACGGCGAATTAGCCGTTTCATTTTAAGGGAGAAGCGCATGAAAAAAGAGACCACACTAATTCTGAAGCTGATTGTAGCGCTGGCCTTCATATCGGGTTGTACGAAAACCCGACAAGCTGAACTTCCTGACGATGTGAAACCGAATATTTTTGCGAAAGCAGATTTTATGACTTCGCAGGATACTCCTTACGTGGCGACAAAAGAATTAGCCACACCGTCTGGAGTTTCCACTTCGATGAAAGCTTTAGATTCCGTGCAAGCTTCAGTTTTATCCGGAGATGACGTGACGGTTCCCGATCGCTTGAAATTTATGTTTGATAAACTTCCGATGTCTGGACAAACAGCCAAACAGTTTAAAATTACTTTTTCAATCGATAAAGACTTTGTGACATCTTATAAAGTTGTTCAAAGCGCCGCAGAATTAACACCATTGGAAAAAAGTTTAGCTATTTCAGAACAAGAAGCGCAATTGATTTCGAAAGCGGCGAACAGCCCATCGAAGGATTCAGCAGCGATTATGGTGGCCCGTAAATCAGCGATTGCTGATCGTGATCTGATGAAGATGGGTAAAAAATCAGGAAACTTATTAGTTCCCATGTTCAAGTATAAGATTGAAGGTTTCGGAGTTCTTGAGCGCACTAAAAACGAACTTAAGGAAAGCACTTCCGTATTAAGCTTAAGAAAAACTGATTTTGCCTCAGCAACGCATATCCAAATCACTTCATTACCAGAAAGTCGCTTACTGATTGGAATGAATGCCGATCAAATTAATGAGATTAATCAATTGTTTGTCGAAAGCAAAATTGACAACCAATTAATGACAGCTGGTGAATTACAAACGCGACTTAATGTGGGAATGGATTTTATCAAATCTGAAGATAAGGTATTCACACGCTTGGATTCTTCAGTTCTTCACGTTTACCGCGTCACTAAGATTGCTTTACTGAATAGCGACGAGTTAAGCCTTTTTAAAAATACGAAAGGTAATCAACAGGTCATTTCCTGCCAAGATTCTTCCGTTAGTAAATATATTAATTCAGATGAATCAGATTGCGTGATTGTTTTAGCTGCTGATTTAGCAGTGACCTATAAAAATGTGAAATTAACAACAGATGGCCAAGGAAACGTTTCTGACGCTGTTCAGTTTGACAACGTTCCTCGTGCGAAGTCGGGTGGATTAGTTGAAATTTTGGAAAACTCGGCCGTCAAGCAGGTTGGTCTAACAACAACGTTAGATCCAAAAAATGCGATCAAGCTTTCTGATATTTTGGACAAGGAATTTTTCTTTAGAAGAACCTTCGAAGATGCTCCGTCTACGTCAATGTTAATGCCTGGCTTAGCCGGTGATTTAATTTTGGTGAGGTTCGTTCTTGATGACAAGCGCTTAATTATTCGCGCGTCAGAGAAATTTATTAATTACAAAAATCAGAACTCGAATCAATACGAAGACTTGATGTCTATAGATGCTAGTTACGTGCGATTGGTGACTACCGACGGTAACGGAGCTCCGCTTGTGATTCCGACTTTAACACCCGCAAATAAAGCATCTGCCGATTACGTGATTTTAGATTGGACAAGAAATTCTCTTCCGATCGTGCAGTCCCCGCTTTCGATGACGACTTTTGGACAGTGTCTTGGTAACATGGGCGATACTAAAGTGACAGACATCAGTGTTAAAACGGGTGCGGAATTCGTTCTGAATTTCACTTACAACTACACTTCTGTACTTCGCCCTGAGTGCACAACGTACTACGACACACAAAATTACAACGGTGGAGACACGGGATCTCAGCAAGTTCATACAATTCGTGAACGAATTTCTTTTCGCGAAAACACGATCAAAAAAGATAACGAAAAAATTCTTTCGGCCCAGGTTCCCTTTCCCGCTCAAAATCAAATGGGTTACGGCTTATTCACGAAGGCGATCATCAACCCAACGTCTAACGGAAACCGTGCATTAGGCGACGGGCAATTAGATTTGCCGATTATCCATGATTTTACAAATGGACAGAAATTAATTTATACCATTGGTGGTTTGGCAGATAATGATCCTCAGCGCCAAATGGTGATCGATTTAACGAAAGAAGTTGTTGAAGATTGGAATAAAGCTCTACACATCGCCTTTAAAGGAACTTCACTGGATCGTTCAGGAAGTTATATTGAAGCCATTGTAAATGGCGAAGGTTCAGAGAAAGGATTTTTAGGCGATACCGATAGAAACTATATCTGGTACGACGATAAAATTAATGAGGGCATGAGCGTCATCGGAGTTTCTCAAGCCGGTTCGCACCCTAGAACGGGAACAATCATTGCCGATCAAGTTGTGATGTATCTTGGAAATTCAAGAAATTATATCGAAGGCTCGTTACGTGTTGCTAACTTAGCTAAAAAATATAAAGACATGGCTGAACAGTACAAACAAAAAGCGACGGCGAGCTTGCTAGCGTCTGAAAAATCAGCCGATCCGACACAGCCTGGTGCAGCGGTGGCTCCGACTGATCCAAAAGCTGCGGTTCAACGAACTGTAAAAGCTCAGAAAAATTATGTTTCATTAGTATTACAAAAATCAAAAGCATCTGCGAAGAAACAGGTTTCATCAAAAGCATTAGCGAAGTCAGTTAAAGTTTCAGATACCTTAATCAGTCAGTTAAGTCGGGCATCGGCTCCGTCTGAAACGAAAGACCTGATGGCTAAACTGAATTTGAACTCAGCACAAACGCCTTATATTAAAGATATCATTGCTAAGATCATTGATGCCGGAGTTGGGGCGAATTCCTCAGATATCGACTCGATCGTAGCCCGTGAGTTACTGAAATCGAACAGCCAGTTGATGGCTGCAGAGCAAAAATCATTAATGAAAATGCATGTTCAGCTAGCCGAAGCTAAGTCGAATTTACAAAAATTATTTATCAATCGTCCGGGCTGCGCCTCTTTTAAAGATGCAGGAACCTACGATAATAAATTTACAGGTTTGAAATTCGAAGAGGCTTTACGAATTTCTTTAAAGGCAACGCTGGCTCACGAAATGGGTCACTCTTTAGGATTAACTCATAACTTTATTGCCTCTTCGGACAAAGCGAACTGGGAATTTGATCAAGAAACAACGGGAAGAAATTATTCTTCTATTATGGACTATCAGGATGAATCTCGCCAAGTTTATGCGGGCCCTGGTCCTTACGATGTTCATGCCTTACGTGCCGGCTATGTTGGTTTAATTGAGGCGAACTCAAAAGTAGCTGAAGCAAAGCCAGAGTTAATTACCACGATCGATGGAAAGAAATTTATCAACGTGAATAGTGTTAAAGCGCTAGTTGCGAATGACAACTGGTCTGTTCTTAGCCGCCAAGCTGCTTTGGCAGTTTTGAAGGGTTACAAATACTGCACAGATAAAGATTTAATGTGGGAAGCAACTTGTCGCCAGTTTGACCTGGGTGGATCAGCAACTGAAATCGTACAAAATGCGATTGCTGATTATAACGAACGTTACGGAGTATCTCGTTTTGGATACGATCGTCGTTCTTTTGGTTGGGTTGAAAAGTCTCATGTCTTGTCACGTTCGATTGATGCCATGATGCACATCCGCCAATATTTAGATGAAGCTTTTTACAAGCTGATCACGGAATCAACGACTTTAACGGATGCTGAAAAAGGAGATTACGTCGAAGCTGCAATTAAAGGTTGGATGTTTTTCCACCAGGTTATTGGAACTCCAGATGCAAGTCCATCTGCTGCCTTTTTAAGTGCGGATCGTTTTGGAGCTGTTCGCTACGATTACGCGGACGCTGCCGGCGCTCAGAAATCAGATATTGCTTTTGTCGAGATGAAAAAGCTACGTGATTCTTGGTTGACTGATTCTCGCTTGGAATCTATCGGAATGGAATTAGATAAGGTCATGGCGACTCAGGTTCTAACAATGCACGGGATTCAATATCCAAAGTATGCTTTGCAACGCCAAGCTTTTTCATATTTAGATTTAGAGAAATATTTATTAGGAATTACTGAACCTTTAAATATGCCAACCGTTGGTGTTTTAAAAGACATGGTTGTTAACAAATTACCTGCTTTTACTTCGAACGAAAATTCCGAACACATTCCATTGGACATTAAGAATGAAGTGACTGAAACCATGACGGCTTATGCTTCGATCAGTGCAATTTTAAGTTTAGAATCGACGACACTATCTGAAAAAGATAATTATGCGAATTTATTTAAGGTCGGAAGCAAATTAGGTTCGACATTAAGTGATCGTATCAGTTTGTCGCGCTTAGATAATCCGGCTAAAAGTAGCGGGGCAACTTATTTCTGGGCTGCTGATAATTCGAAAGTAGCGTCGGAAGTTTTAACGAACATAAATAAGGGTCGCTACTTGTTAGACCACGCAGCTGAGTTAGAAAAACCAATGGCTAAAATTACGTTAGCTTACTTAGGCTACTCGATTGAATCGTTCAAAGCTGCATTTAAAGTGATTAAGGAAAGTAAAGATGCTGGTAAGACACAAGACGAAATCAAGATTTTAGCAACAACTGCGTTTACAACGAAAATGCAAGAATTAGTTGGAACTAAGAACGCAGAACAAATTGCTGCAGAACGAAAGCAAAATATTACTGCTGCTGAAGCTGAATTGTTAGCGACGTTACAAACCTTGAATAAAGATAACAGCATTGCTACTGCGGATGATATTCAAAACAATCCAAATTTAGCGATTGAAAATCAAGCGAAGATTATCTCAGCATTGCTACAGCAAAGTGCCAGCGCCATTTTACAAGGCCCAAGTCTGCAAGATGCAAAATCGCAATTAGCAGATTTAAAATCTTCTTATGCTGATTTAGCTGACTCAATGCCAACCGTAGCGATTGCGCAGAAATCAGTTCTCGAGTTAACTGCCGACATACCGCCTTTAAAAAATACAGCGGATGCTTTCTTAGATCCTCAGATTATCGAATTCAAAGATAATTTGACGATGAAGAATGTCGAATTTCTGAATATGTTAACTGTCATGGTGAACCCTGGATTCAACAGGTAAGAATAAAAGGCTAATTTTGGACTTCAAGGGCTTCCACTTCGGAAGCCCTTTTTTTTGTTAATCGAATAACTCTTTCACCGCCGCAGGAAGTTCCGCATCAAAACTGGCAAATGAAGAAAAATTTTTAACTAAAGTTTTTTCTTCTAAGGGATAAGTGACAACCAGGTTTAACTTTTTATTTTTATCAATTAATTTCATGCGGTACAAACAGTACCCGTAAAAAGTAAGTTGCTGAAAAGCTTTGTCGGCGAATCCGGTACTACCTGTTTTGTAATCTAAAATGTAAATTTCATCTTGCGACGTGCCCCAAAGATCAATTTGTCCTTGAAGAACTCCACTTTTTGTTTTAATTCCGAAACCCCACTCGGCATTCCCTACATGAATCAAATCTTTCAACGGAACTGTTTTTAATTCTAATAAATACAGCGTTGCTTTTTTTTCCTCAACCGATAGATTTTTTTGAAATTGGGCTAACCGATCGGGTTGCTGGGCATAAACTTGAAGGGATTCGAAAAGCCGATGCATATCGGTCCCCTTTTTCGCTTTTAAAATATCTCTGATTTTGTTTTCAAAATTAACTTGATCATTTTTTAAAGGCTTAATTGGGGTCAGGGATTCCGTGACACTTTGATTGGCTGAAGTATGAGCTCTAAATTTCAGTTTTTCTTTGATCGTGGTGGCAGCTTCAGTCTGGTTACGATGAACTGGCAATTCGGTGGCTTCAGTAGCCGTGGAAACCAAACGGTAGTTTTCGTGGTCATGACTACCTAGGTCCGGCCAAATCGACTTATTTTTCCAGGAAGATGTTAGGATTCTATTTTTATCCTCAGCGACAAGGACAAGACCCTTCTTGGCCCGAGTCATAGCAACATAAAGTAATCGCTCGTGTTCTTCAGATTCTTTTACATTGAAATCACGACGTAGTTTCAAGGCCCAGCGACTGACCGTTGTTTTAGACTCAGAAACTATATAGGGCGCCAGACTGAATTTATTTGATGGTAAATCGATCGCTAGGGGCATTTGCAAAGTCAGTAACGGCGCTTCGCTGCAACCTAAAACAATGACGTAATTGAATTCAAGACCTTTCGAGGCATGAATGGTCATCAGCGTGATACGATCGGGTTGAGCCACAGGGATGGCTTCCGATTGCGATGATCCCAAATCGCTTTGCAAAAACTGAAAATTATCATTGAGGTAACGACCCAAAGAAAACCCGGCAGAACCTTCGGCATTTTTTAGATGGGCATAAAACTTCCAGAAGTTCGCTTCCCGCTTTCCGGAACTGTCAAAAACCGTCGACAGGTCTAAAAATTTACAACTTTTAATGAATACCATTAAGGCTTCGCTGACACCCATTTTTTGATAGTTAATAAAATAGTCTTGCAATCTTTTTATCGCCGCGGAATCAACGGGCCCACTAATTAAAGTAAACCACAATGAACGATCTTTACCTGAAGCATTCGCAATCTGCAAATCGCTAAGATAGGCCCATGGGCTTCGAAGTAAAAGAATCAGATTCTCATTATCATGGGGATTCACTAAAAATTTTAGCATGGCAATTAAATCAATGATTTCCCGTTTCTGATCAAACCCGGATGAAATCTGCAATTGAACAGGGATATTAAATTTCTGCGCCAGCGCCGAAACTTTAAGAAGATTCGAGTTTCGACGCGACAAAACACAGATATCTTTGGGGCTAATATTTTGGCTTAGCAATTCTGTCATTCGTTTCAGGGCACTCAGAGCTTCATTTTCGCCAGTCACAAAATGAATCTCAGATTTTGACGAATCTAATAAAGGATTCGTCTTCATCGGTTTAAACTGATGACTCATATGAGAAAAATAATCATTGATAAAATGCATAAGGCTAGGCTGGCTGCGGTAGTTAACATCTAAAAATTTTAGCTGAAGCGTTGAGTCCTGTTGGTAAGTCATCTGCTCTTTGGCTTGAAAAACTTCCGACCGAGCACCTCGAAACAAATAAATGCTTTGCTGCGGATCTCCGACGATAAAATGAGGCTTATGCTTTATAAGAGCATCTAATATTTCAATTTGAATCGGCGATGTATCTTGAAATTCGTCGATCATATAATAATCAAATTTATTTGCAAAATCTTCCGCTGCCTGCGGATGGTTTCGAACAAGCTCGAGCGAAAATAGCTCTAAATCATTAATAGTAATTTCACCCGAAGTCATTTTACGCTGCTGGTCTTGGCGGTAAATCTCGTGGCTTAATTTCAGAAATTTTGAGTTAAGACTTTCATGCTGTTGAAAATAGTCTTCGGAATCAATAATTGATAGATCAAAAGTCTCCCAGAAATTTTCGATTAAATCATGAACCTCCTGAGGGAAGGCGAGTTTTTTCTTATTCCATCGTGGCTTGACTGGCTTCTCGTCCACTAATTTTAATATAAGTTCCACTTTATTTTGACTTAGGAGTTCGCGTATTTGACTTAAAAATGAAAAGTATTCAAACCATGATTCCGGAATCAAATTCTTATGAAGCAAAACTTCGTCCAACTGTTGTAAAGACTCCTCTATTTTTTTTTGCGAAATTGTTTTCAAATCCACCGTTTTCACATAATCCAAAGTTGGGTTTTGCTTTAAGGCTTCTAGGGCCATCGACACAAATTCTACTGTTTTTAAAAAAGAAAAATGCTCAAGTATTTCGATGTAAGCGGAATCACTGCGAATTGAAGTCCGAAGCCATTTTTTTAAGAACTTCTTATTTACATTATGATCAATAATCTTGATATTTTGCGGAAGACCCAAAAGATCCGCATGATCTTGAATATATAAAGTGAGTAAGCCATGAATCGTCGAAATGTGAACAGCACTTTTTTTGTTAATATGCTGAAATAATTTTTCGTCTTCACTTTCTAGAGCTTTAACGCTGAGACGCTCTTTAACTTCTTGCGTAGCCTTTCGCGTAAAGGTCGTGATGGCTACCCGAGGCAAGCGAGTCCATTTTTTTTCGAAATCTTGGCAAAGATCCATAAAAGTACGAATCAATGTCGTTGTTTTTCCGGCCCCGGCGCCCGCACGAATCAACAAAGACTTTGCTTGAGTTTCCAGATGTTTATATCTGGGTTCAATAGAATTTAATTCAGGTGGCGGGCTCGACAAAGCTGACTCCAATTGCAACGGATGCACGATTCAACATCGTTTGGTTTGGGTGAAAATTCGAATTGATCTAACTTAGAAAATAATTCTTGCAGTAAAACTGCAAAATCTTTCAAAAGTAATTGCTTATTGTCAGCGGTAATAACTGATTTCTTTTTACGGTTATTGGCTACAAATAGACTGTGAAACTGTTCGCTCATAAGTCCTTTAGTAAAATCGAATTTTCGGTAATCGTAATAAAGCGAAGTTGTAGCCAACTTATCGGGATAAAGAACTTTATCGCACGCAATCAGGTACAAAAGTAATTGAAACTCTCCATTTTCTAACCACCCTGAGTAATTTTTTAAATCTGTCACGGATGATTTATAATCATAAATAATAACTTCGTCTTCAGACAGATCCACGCGGTCTATTCTTCCTCGAATTTTTATGGCATTTGTGGTTTTTTTAATATCGTCATAAAATTCGCCCGTCGGTGTATCGAAGTACAATTCAAACGATTTTTCAGCAGCCATGTGTACAGCCTGCCTTCTTTTACTTTCGAAATCGTAAAAAGTAAGCCCGATCTGCGTGAGCTTACTTTTTTGAGTGCTCCACAGAAGCTCATCCACGGGATAAATCTTTGCGACGATTCTTTTCTGATCTAAAAATTCATGCATGGCTGCCCTAAGCTGCTCGGCATCGAGTTTTTTTTCCTTTATTCCCACTAAATATTCGAAAAGTTGGTGCAGTAAACTTCCTTTTTGTCGCGCGTCTAAATCAACCGCGACCTGAGGCAAGTCTTTAAGTCGAAAAGCTTTCTGCGCCAGCAATTTAAAGCCACACTTCCAGTAGTCTTCTATTTCTGATGGGGACAAACTTTCCAGCGGTGCCAGTGGAACAGACTCGTTTTCGCTAAATAAATCTCGTTTTAAGCCCGCAACGCTTAAATCTGAAAAGTCATATTGAGCCGTCGATTGTGAGTCCGAATTTTTTAAAAAATTGCTTTGCGCTAAGTAATTTTGAATATCATCGTGTCGAGTTGGCTCTGGTATACTTAAGTCATGCGCCGAGTTTTTCTCTAAAAAGAATAGTGACGGCGTTAAGGGTTCGGCTTCGAAACTTGAATTTGCACAGAGGTAAACTTTCTGAACAGCTTTTTTTTCCAAGAGCCACCGAATATTAAAATCATAAAAACTTTCTTCTGGATATTCGATCGAAAAGTCGAACTGAGTTTTTAGTTCAAAAATATCTGTGGCGGGAATCAAATGCTTCTTTTTGGAAATTAGCGATTTTTCATCATTTCCCAACCAAATTTGATGAGTACTATCTGACAAGTGTGACGACATCAGCGGCAGAACCTGCAGGCCGTCCGATTGGCTGGCTTCAATTTTTAATTCCTTAGAATTAATGCACGACTGCAGAAAATGAAGCCATTTATTAAAATGGCTTTGAACCTCAGAGCTTCGGCTTAAAAAATCTTTAAAAATGACTTCGAATACGTTAATTTCGTGATCACCTGAAGAAACAGCATGAAAATTCACTGCTTGGTGCCAAATTTTAACGGCCGAAATTAAAAATTCATCTCGACTTATTTTTTTTGAGTAGTCTATTTTTTTATAAAAAATTTCTTTTATTTTTTCGTCGCGAGCTAAATCACTATCATCGTAGAGCTGATAAAATATTGACTTAAAATTTTCAAATTGAAAGTCAGGCAATTGCTGTTTTGAATACAGCGAAAGTTCAAGGCTTTCCCAGCTGACTTCACTGAGCAGGTTGTTACAATAAGATAAAAAGTTTTGAACTAAGCCCAAGCTGTTCAATCGAACGACATGATCTTTATTGTAGATCAACCCTTCTTCATCGAAGAAATACTTTAATGTCGGCCAATATTTTTCAAGCTGGGCCGAGATGATAGATATTTTAGTTAGCGGCACCCCTTGCAAGTGCCAGCTTCGAATTTGCGCCGTAGCAAACTTAACCTCTGCCAACTGCGTAGAGACTCGAATAAATTGATCATTGACCGAAGAACTTTGGTCACGAAGGCTTTCAACATTTTCGACCGTTCCGTACCCGACATGGTCTTGGTAAGTTTTAAGTAAAAGTGGAAATCGCGTTCCCCAAACTGGCTCGGGCCAAATAATTTTAACATTTATTTTTTTGGATAATGACTTAAATAAACCCATCTCGACAGAACTCATTTCCGTTCCAAGATCTACAAGTAGGTTCTTATCCCAAACAAAAAGATCAAAATCTAAATTTTGTAGGTAAGCAGCGATCCATCGCTGGTCAATAATCTCGTGATCAAAAATAATAAATTTTATGCAGGCTCGTGATAGTAAGTGCCAGCGCTGCCATTTACTTGTTTTTTTTTGCTTCGAAAACCATTCGTTCAGTAAGCTATCACTTTCGGGATGCAGTAAGATGGGAGCTAATTCTTGAACATAGGCATTCAGTGTTGTTGATTCTGAATCTTTTATTTGAAGCTCGATACCAAACTTTTCAACAAAATTATCCACGACAATTTGCATAAAATCAGGGGCTACAACTTGCATCTGCGGTGCTAAGCGCCGCAGAGCTATTTTCCACAAATCACTGGCCCGTAGAATAGAAGATTCTAAAAAATAGCCCTGCTTTTCTAGAAGTCGCTTTTGAATTTCATTTTTTGATTTTAAATCAGAAACAACCCAGGTGCACGGTTGAGAATCCGCTTGTTCGATCAACTTAAAAATTGAATTGGAGTCGGCTAAGGGATGAAACTCAAGCATAGACGTAGATTACACTATCTTCGCTGCATAAGTCTTCTTTTTTTCCCCTCTCTATCTTTCAGTTTAAATGTCTGGTCAAAATCAAATTCGATCGAAAGACTATAAATGATGCGATCATTTCTTAATTGCCCCGCGGCATTACCTAATTCTATCGAATAATATGCGGCATCTGCTTTAACAGCCCAGAGATCAACTCCGGCACCGTAAGTAAAATAGCCTTGATCAAGACCTGCCCTTAAATCAATAAACCCAATGGAAGCTTCCGTTCCCAGATGAACTTTTTTACTGAAATCTTCGTTCGGTGTATTTATAAAATTGTATTCAAAGGCATGAGTCCATTTCACAATTGAGATTTCCTGCGTCAATGAAATTCCAAAAGTTAAATTTTCGGCTTGTGATGGTGGCGCTTGCGTTCCGGCAGTCTTTTGGAAACTCGTGCGCCCCACATCTTTCCAAACAAAACTAAATGTTGGAGCTAAATCACCGGGTAAGCTGGTCATCAAAGCCAGGTCTAAAGCGTTACCTACTCCGCGATCTTGAAATGTATTTTGTAAAAGAGCTTTGTCATTAGTTCCAATTAAATTGGTGATCAAAATATCCTGATTGCCGCCCCACCGTTGAATATGTCTTCCCGCAATTCCGAAGGATGTCAGTGGACCTAACGGTATGGCACCGCCAATGACATACCCGTAGTCACTTAAAAAAGTGGCGTTGAAGGTAGGAAACGGAGGATTATTGAAACTTTCTAGAATATAATTTGAAGAATAAACACCTACACCGAAAAATGGCATTGCGAATCCTGAATTGGTCGTCACATCGGCAAAAGAATTTAAGCCGTAAAAATTATTGATATCCGTCAAAGTTAAATTAGATCCCGTGTTTTGCGCCTGGCTTAAAAAACGCGCGGCATCTTTCGAATAAGCTCCGTGCACTTGACCCACAATAAAATCAAATCCTTCCACGCGAGCTAAGGCTGCAGGATTGTGGTAAAGTGACTCGGCTCCACGCACGTAGGAAATAAAAGTTCCCCCCATTGCAAGTGAACGTGCCGAGCGGCCTTGCTGATAAAGTTCAACGGCTTGAGCCTGTACCGTTATAAGCATCAAAAAAAAGATCATATTTTTCAAGGGCAGGCCCCGATAATCAATGCCGGATTACCGTTGGTGACTACATTTCCCAAACCATATTCGACGGTATTCAAAAGACTTCGCATGGTGTGACGTATCTGAGTTGTTATTAATGCCGGATCAGTAATCGAACAGGTCGAGCCAGCCACGACCGTACACTGAGAAATAATATTGCTGATCGAAGTCTGTGAACCTGCGCCCAACTGCTGCGTTGAAAGATACGAAAAATTTTTAGACATGAATCCAAATCCTAAAATAATATTATTTGTATCGGGGTCGCTGATATTACACAGGTTCACGTCAACCACTCCGTCTCCATTCGCCGGACTTGTATCAGCCGATACGCGGGTTTGGGTTCCCATCAAAGCCATGCCTAAGACAGACACAAAAGCATTTTGATTCGTTGTTCGCGAAGCCGTTGGCGCAATGGATTCCATCGTGTTTAATCCTAACAGGCACGACGCCGGGTTCGACACAACCCCCACAAACGGAGTCATGACAAGGCGAAACGCGGTTCCACTGGAAGCGGCCCCTAATCCCGATACAAAATTTGCAAAGTTAAGACCGCACTGTCCGGCATATGCCGTTGCCAAGGTCTGCTTGAAATTGGCTTTTGCCTGCGAGGGTGCCGAGACTTGAACCGTTAAAATCTGAATGGCACCGGTGTAATTAAGAGAGTTAATCGCAGCCTGAGCTTGAATCAATAAATAACCATCGGGATCCGAAGTGGCCAAATCCTGGTAGGCATTTTGGCTGCATCCAAAACAAATTAAAACTAGAATAAAGTATCTGAAAAAAAATCTTCTCATTAAAACCTGATACTCACTTTCGTATTCAGTCGTCGGTCTTCGCGCGGTGCTGATAGCGTTCCAATTTCTTCACCGTACGAACTGACCTGCCACTGAAGTCGTTCACTAGCCACTTCAAATCCGGCCGTCCAATACCTTTGATTATAACCCATTCGAAAGAAAAAAAGATCTCGAGAATTGAATTCGATTCCTAGATGCACTCTTTTCATATTATCCGTATCATTGCGAGAGTTCGCAATATCACTGTATTCTAAAGTCCACACACTGCGGACCGTATTGGAAAAAATAGGAAACATGGCAATCGCCGCATCGACCGATTGTTTGACTGGCGCCGGGCGCGTGCCCGTGCTTAAACGAAAACCATCTTGCTTATCAAACTTAGTGTCGCCGACGTCGTGAACAACGGCTCCCAATGTCGGTAAAAACATCCACGGAATTTGCAGTAGTAATCCACCATCAAAAGCGATAGCCGTTCCTTCAGAACCAATTTTGCTTAAATCAAAGGGGCCCGCGGTTGGCAATAAAGGATTAACAACTTCAATGCGATTTAAGGCTTTTACGCTGCCACCAATTTTAATTCGTCCATCAAATAACCTTAAATTCGCACCGACCACCGCACCAAAATCATTTTGATAGCGAGTATCCATCGTCGTGCCGGTGGATTCTGTTTCGGCGCTGACTTCATTTTTATAAATAAGTCCAAAGCCCACGTTCCTTCGCACCAAAGACGGAGATCCCTGTAGCTTCGCGTGGTAGTAAGTTTGCCGATTGCTATTTAAAACTTTTGAAATTTCCTGAAGATCAAACGCTTTACTTGTAGAGTTGGCAGAAACTTGCTGAACAAAATTAGAAGA
>JAYTHR010000220.1:0-1386 GCA_043732425.1 Bdellovibrionales bacterium | reverse complement strand
CAAGGGCAAGATGTGCTCGACTGCGCTACCGGAACTGGGGATCTAGCAATTGCATTTAAAAAAGTAGTGGGACCTGGAAAAGTCATTGGTACTGATTTCTGCGTTGAAATGCTGGAACCTGCTCCGGCAAAAGCGGCTGCTGAGCACTTAGATATTATATTTGAAACGGCGGATGTGACAAATTTGCAGTACGCAAATCACTCGTTTGATATTGTCAGTATTTCTTTTGGAATTCGAAACGTGAATGATCCCATAAAAGCTTTAAAAGAAATGGCGCGCGTGTGTCGTCCTGGCGGGAAAGTTATGATTTTAGAATTTGGACAAATGAGCATTCCAGTTCTTAATTCAGCTTATAATTTTTATTCTGAGAAAATACTACCGATCTTAGGTGGCTGGGTTACCGGCCAAAAAGACGCCTACGATTACTTACAAAAATCATCAGCGGCCTTTCCGTGCCGCGATGAATTTATCAGCTTGATGAGACAAACCAATATGTTTTTAGATCTGGAATTCACTGCGGTTAGTTTTGGTATTGCGTATATCTACACGGGTACAGTTAAATAATACCGTTAAAACCTTTAAATATATTTTTAAGGCTAGCTACTAGACTTTATCTAAACGAGCCCACAAAAGGTGATCCGCTAAAACTAACCAGGCCATGCCTTCGACAACGGGAACAGCTCTTGGAATTATACAAGGATCATGACGTCCTTTTTTAGCAACATCTTTAATTGATGAGGTCGGTTTAAACGTAATTTTAATACAGACTTCGTCACCGGTCGTAATTCCGCCGCGGATCCCGCCATAGTTTTTTGAAGATAAGGTCTGGTGAAAGCTTTGACCCGATTGTGTTGCGGCTAATTCACCTTCACCGATCTCGATGGCTGCCGTAGCACCGATGCTCATCATTGCTGACGCTAAGTCGGATTTAAATTTATGAAAAATAGGTTGTCCTAATCCCCCAGGAACGTTTTTCATGCGCAGTTCAATAACCCCGCCGAAACTTTCTCCGTCTTGCTTTGCTTTTTCGAGTAAGGCCACAACCTTAGGATTCTCTGCAGAGGGAAACCGTGTGCTGTAGGAATCAATATTTTCATTCCAAATATTTTCAGATTCTTTTTCAGAAAGCTTGAATGAGCCAATCGCTGCGGCAAATCCTTTAATTTGAATCTGCGGATTTACTTGCTGGACCAACATTTGCGCGACCGAACCCGCCATAACACGCGCTAAAGTTTCACGACCGGAAGAACGGCCCCCACCACGGTGATCCACGTGCGCGAATTTTAATTTCCAGGCATCATCCGCGTGGCCAATTCGTGGACTGTCTTTGATGGCTTGGTAATCATCCGATTTTTGATCTTTGTTTTTGACTAAGATGCAGATGGG
>JAYTHR010000219.1:0-1390 GCA_043732425.1 Bdellovibrionales bacterium | reverse complement strand
GTCCGCACGCATTTGCTAAAACAACAGCCCCAACATTTTCAAACGTCTTCATTTGCCCATCACGTGTGATGGTATTTTGAATTTGCGTCGATCCCGGAGAAACTAAGAAAGGTTGGTTCATCTTAACGCCGACACTCATCGCTTGTTCTGCAATAGATGCCGAGCGACCGATATCTTCGTAAGAAGAATTCGTGCACGAGCCTATCAGGGCTGAAGATAATTTCGTAGGCCATCCCTTTTCCGAAGCTTCTTTTGCAATCGCCGAAATAGGACGCGCTAAATCTGGAGTGTGGGGGCCGACTAAATGCGGTTCTAACGTGGATAAATCAATTTCATAAACTTCATCGAAATAATTTTTTGGGTTCGCAATAACATCTGCGTCCGCCGTTAAAATATCTTTATTCTGATCAGCTAAGGCCGCAAGTTCTGCCCGTCCGGTCGCTTTTAAAAATCCACCCATTTTTGCATCGTAAGGAAACACCGAACACGTAGCACCTAACTCGGCACCCATATTTGTGATCGTCGCTTTACCAGTACAAGAAATTGCGGCAGCACCTTCTCCGAAATACTCGACAATTTTATCCGTTCCGCCTTTAACGGTTAACATTCCGCAAAGTTTTAAAATCACATCTTTTGCTGACGTCCAGCCGCTCATTTTTCCTTTAAGATGAATACCGATTAATTTTGGATTTTTAACTTCCCAAGGAAGACCCACCATCACATCGCTGGCATCAGATCCACCAACACCGATCGCGCACATTCCTAATCCCCCCGCGTTCGGAGTATGGGAGTCCGTCCCGATCATTAAACCACCTGGAAAAGCATAATTTTCCAAGATGACCTGGTGGATAATTCCAGCGCCAGGTTTCCAAAATCCAATGTTATATTTCGAAGACGTCGATGCCAGAAATTCGAAAACTTCTTTATTCGTCATGTTCGAATTGTTCATGTCTTTTTCTTTACCCTGATAGGCTAAGATCAAATGATCGCAGTGCACTGTTGAAGGGACGGCCGCTTCATTTTTTCCGGCTAGCATAAACTGCAGAAGAGCCATTTGCGCCGTAGCATCTTGCATCGCTACGCGATCAGGATTTAAAAGTAAAAAAGATTTCCCGCGTTCGATCTCTTGGGATTGCGGACTTGTTAAGTGACCGTAGATAATTTTTTCGGCCAAGGTTAACGAACGATTTAATCGTTTACGAATCACATCTGTTCGTTGTCGAGTCGTTTCGTAAACTTTTTTAACCATTTCTGGCGTGGTTTCGATTTTAGCAGACATATAAAGCCTTCTTCCTTAAGATTTGCGATTTGAAAGACCAATTTCTAATGTCCTTATACTATCTAAAATAATTAAAGAAAAAATTGAATAATTGGAATATAATATAGTAGT
>JAYTHR010000218.1:0-1394 GCA_043732425.1 Bdellovibrionales bacterium | reverse complement strand
CAAGTTCTGTCATGGGGCCCATTAGTTCGACCCGTGCATGAACACTGCGGCGCATGCTAACAAATTCACGTCCCAAAACATGAAGGCGACTTTCCATCTTCTTTTCAAGATTAAAAGACTGGATCGTGCGAACCCCATCCAAAGTTTCTTTAATCGTCGACGTAATTTTTTCAAGTTGTTCCACGCCAAACAAAGAATACTTTCGAATGCCAACTGAAACTTTTTTCAAAAAGAAAATCAGTAACGGAGTGATAAAAAAGATATAGCAGGTCATTCGCACATCAATGAAAAAAAGATTTCCGATCAGAAAAATAAAAATCAGCGGAGCACTAAATAAATCAGCGAAAAGACGAAGCCCATCTTGTATAATACGAAGATCATTTAAAGTACGACTGATTAATCCGCCCGAGCCCGCCGCATAGTTATTATGAAATTTGATATTCAGGCGCATAAACTTTGCCTGCAGTTTTTCACGCAGGGCTTGGGTCACTTTTTCAGCGGTCACGTTCATTAAGTAAATGTGAAAATAGCGGCTGACGGCGATTCCGAAAGACAAAGCAATTCCAACCCAAGCTAGGGATTTTAATTTCTCAGGCGACGATGAAGCATCGATCATTTTTTGGATAAAAAGTGCAATTTGTCCTTTACAAGCGGCGCCCGTAATACCCGTGATCGCAACAATAATGAGATATTTCTTCTGTAAAAGAAGTTCTTTTAAAGTCAGCTTAAGTTCTTTTGGAAGCACTACATCCCCACGTATTTTTTCAGATATTGACCCGTTAAACTTTTCTTTTCGGCAATGATTTCCGCAGGAGTTCCCGCAGCGACCACGTAACCCCCATTTTTTCCAGCCTCAGGTCCCATATCTATCACATAGTCAGCATTTTTGATAACATCTAAATTGTGCTCAACGACGATCACTGACCCGCCAGCTTCAATCAGTTTGTGAAGGACATTCATCAATAAATCCACTTCACGAAAGTGCAGGCCTGTCGTCGGTTCATCTAAAATATACAGAGTTGCCTTTTGGGTGACCTGAGACAACTCTTTGGCAATTTTTAAGCGCTGAGATTCTCCGCCGCTCAGGGAATTGGCGGGTTGACCTAAAGTTAAATAATCAAGCCCCACTTCTTTCAAAACACTCAAGGGCTTTCTGATATTTGGATGGGCCACGAAGAAATTCATGGCCTCAGCTACGGTTAAGGAAAGAATTTGGAAGACGTTTTTATTCTGATAAGTAATTTCTAAAATTTCGGGACGGTACTTCTTACCATCGCACACGTCGCAGGGTAAAATCACGTTGTCCATAAATTGCATGTCAATTTCTTCGTAACCCGTTCCTTTACATGCCGGACAACGACCACCATCGACGTTTAAGCTAAAAGTTCCAGCCG
>JAYTHR010000217.1:0-4951 GCA_043732425.1 Bdellovibrionales bacterium | reverse complement strand
CGGATAGGAAGTTTAAAGGCCACATTTGATCATTCGATGAAGTATGAATTTTTCAGTCGTGGTTTGATTTCGCCAGCTTTAGTCGAAAAGAAGTCGTCGCTAAAGCGCGGCATGCTTTGATGCAGTTTGAAGAAATTCCGCTGGTCGTTTGTCAACTGGGAAGACCCGATGACGGCGCCGATGCGACCGGCTTTTTTAATACTGAATGTTTCGTCGATTTAAAACCCTCGTCAAAATGGCGGAAACAATTTAAAAATAAAGAAGAACTGATCGAAGGCTTTAGTGAAGAGCTTAATAAAATACCAGGTGTCGTTTGGAACTTTTCGCAGCCTATCTCTGATAACGTAGAAGAAATGATGTCCGGCGTAAAAGGCGAAATAGTCGTTAAAATTTACGGCGATGACTTAAATATTTTAAGTCAAAAAGCCGAACAAATAAAAAGTGCAATTTCAAAAGTAAAAGGAATCCAAGATCTAGGAGTCTTCAAAATTTTAGGCCAGCCCAACGTGAACATACGGGTCGACCGAGATAAGATATCCAGATACGGCTTAAACATTTCCGACGTCCAAGATGTGATTGAAACCGCGGTCGGTGGTAAAGTGGCATCGCAGATTACAGACGGCGAGAAAAAATTTGATATCGTTGTTCGCTATCAGCCGCAGTACCGCGAAAAAATTGAACTGATTCGTAAAATTGCGGTGGTGACGCCCGATGGGTTTCAAATTCTGCTAGAAGAATTAGCCAAAATAGAAATCGATGACGGGGCGTCCATGTTTTTACTGCCGACGCTGTATCTGAGGTTTGCGAAGCCTGAGGATAAAATAAAAAGAGTTGGGGTGATCGGAAAGTCAGCTTAGGATCGATTTTACCGTGCCAGTATTAAGCCACTGGCACTTCATCGAAACTCCAGCTGGCGGCGCTGACGCCTTTTTCTAAGCTTAGCCGGCCAACTATTTGCTCGATCAGGATATTATTCTTTGTCTGGCATTCAATGCGAGCTGTGACTTCGACTTGGCTTGAGTCTTTTAAATCTTCGCTGTGGATGGACCTAAGAATTAATCCGCTGGTGTTTAAAGCTTGCAACGTTAAGGCGCGGATGTGAGTTTCGTCGACTTCGCGGCAGATGAAGCGAATTTGAAAGTGATATTCTTTTTCTGTTGATGTGTCTGTGGGGTGCGAATTAATTTTGTTGGCGATCGGTCGTAGAAAAACATTTGTTCCTAAGATTGCGAAAGCTCCGATCGCAGCCTTATACGGCGACCCAAATCCTGCTAACAGACCAATGGCTGACGAACACCACAAAGTAGCTGCGGTATTTAATCCGCGGATGGTTAGACCGTCGCGCATGATGACGCCGGCCCCCAGGAAACCAACTCCGGATACGACTTGAGCGGCGATGCGGGAGTGATCTCCTCCTGCCATGACTTCTTGAGATAGTAATGCGAACAGGGCTGAACCTGCGGAAACTAAAGTATTTGTGCGAAGGCCTGCCATGCGTTGGCGCCACTGCCGTTCAAGACCAATCATGGCTCCAAGAAGAACGGCGACGGAAAGATTAATTATGAATTGAAAGTCCATGATGTTTTCCTAACTGGATTTTATAGTTCGGCGTGAAATCGTAACGTGCAGACGGTAACAGGTCCACGATCCGCGTTGTATGCGTGGTTGTCAATGCGTTGGGCTACTAGCGGATAGGAAGTTTAAAGGCCACATTTGATCATTCGATGAAGTATGAATTTTTCAGTCGTGGTTTGATTTCGCCAGGTTTAGACTGAAATTTCAATAAATTTGTCTGGTTTGTACCAGCGTTGCTGACGATTTTTTGAATTCGCCTTGGAACTTTTGATGTTTAGGTAAAGCAGTAGCCGCGCTGGTCCGGTTTAGGACGGCAGATTGAATTACTCGTCGAAAAACTGTTGAGCAAAGATATCGCCCTGATTTGAGACCGGTGGGCCACGTGCGGCCATGAGCCGAGGTGCCGTCGATGGCAGCGATGATTCTGATTTGACCGCGGCATTTTGGACAGATCGAGATGTCGATGTTGAATACTCGCTTTAGGAGACTAGCCCAGGAAGTTCTTTTTGCTGATGTGGCCGGTTTGTCACGATCAGCTTCGGTGCCAGCTATGGCCAGCTGCGGTTGTTCTTTTTTTATTGGGACAATTTGTTTTCTATATTTGTAATGCGGGCCTAAGGCCCCATGAAATCGTGTCAAATGCACGCGTGGTATGGGAACCAGGGCGACAAGTTTTTCGATGAATTCAAGTTGTGTCATCTTTATCGCCGTAGTGCCATCGTCCCAGAGTTTTTTGAATTTGTAGACGACTTCACCACGGACGTTAAGTGATAGTCGTTCTTCACTGACCGCAGGACGCTCGATGTATCTGCAAATCTTTTCTGACTTATCGCGCTCGTGGGCTTTCGTGGCAACTCCTGCGTGCAGTGAAAATCCAGAGTTTTTCACAACTAATCCCGATTTAGCGTTGTGATCTCCGTCTGGAACTGATCGTAGCACCATGGCTTTTTTGTCGTTCAAGATATTTTGTAAGCCGCTTGATAATTTGCTGAAGCACTTGATCGAGTTCCGGTAATGTCGGCTGTGCTATCGCGATGAACAGTTGATGGAGATGAACATTTAAGTTGAGGCTTCCGCCAAAACGCTGAATCAGTATAACAGCACCTGATTTAGCTTTGATTTTTGCAAGCCCTGCTTTTTTGCGATAGTACTTCGATACGGCAGCGTGCGTGATGTCTAGGGCTTTGGCCATGATTTTTGGTCGCACGGCCAAGCACAGTCTAATCTGGAATGGAAAACTGAGCACCCACTGCCGGATGGGCTAAATCGGCAGGACAGAGTCAACCAAATGCGCAGCTGTTTCAGTCATCCTCCGGGCTCCGCAGCTAGTGCAGAATCCGCGGCGCTTGCAACTAAATGCGATCAAGTGTTCGAGCTGACAAGACTGACACTGGGCCCGCAGAAATCCGTGCGCAAGTATCCCGCAACGCAGATACTCATTGAACTTCTTGATCACAAAATCCGGCATTGGGTAACCGGAATCATTGAACATCGACGGTATTCGATAGAGCGTCGACAATTAACCTTGATTTTATCGCAGGATCTTATTATAAAATAGTAAGTTGTTTAATCATGTGACCATAGTTCTGTTTGTAGCGCATTGATTTGTGATTTCCAAGGTCGCAGGAACAAGCTCCGTTGGTCACCCCAAATTTTAAAGGAAAAGCAAAAGAGACTTCAAGCTTTTCAACAACAGAAAAGAATTTCGTACCTCATAAGACTGCAAAGGCTCTTTATAAATGAAAATAATATTTACAATACTTGGGTTCCTTTTTTTCCAATCGGCTTTCGCCCAGGTCACAATTCCTTTTGCATTCTGGCAATGTTTTCCGAAGCAGTTGAGTGATGCAACTAACGCTGATTTTTTATTAGGTACAACGTCGAATACGACTGTAACTGGCGCTAGCGTTTCACTTTCTGCAGGGCAGGTTTTAGGAACTTACACTTCACGCATATTTGATGGTCTTAGTAATTGTGCTACTGGATCAGCTTGGGCCAGCTTTGCATGGAAAATGCCGATTCCGTACGGTAAAGAATTGCCCGCAACTAGTGAATCCGTATCAGATTATTCAGGTGTGCCCGCGAACTTAATGACATCCGCCGCAAAAATTTTACATTTAAATGGAAGCGGAACCATTGCAAATGCAGCAGTCATTTCAGATTCCATTGGCAGTAATGCGTCCGCTACAAATGCGAATGGGACGGGAATGACGTACTCAGCCGCTGGAAAATTTAATTCAGCAATAACTTTTGATGGTGTCGATGACGACATCGATCTAACGGGTTATACTCAGACCGCGGTAACTCAGTATACCATTTCTATATGGGTCAAATCTAGCGGAACAGGTAATAATGTTTTCGTGCAAAATCGCGGTAGCGGCGCAGGTCAAAGTTTAACGTTAGGCATGGGATCAAATCCGGGCGCGTGCACGGCCACCGCCGGTCGAGTCAGTTTTGGTCTAGATTCAAACACTATTTATATTGGGCGGTGCATGTCCGCTGGAGCAATTAACGATAGCACTTGGCACCATGTTGTCGGCACCTGGAGCGGAACTGTTGGCGTTGCCGTGGCGCCCACGCAGTTTAACATTTATATAGATGGAGCAGCCATAGCCATGACTAATCGTGCAGTGGGCACTGCGCCAAACGCGCCATTGACTGGCTTAGGTGATACTAAAATTGCAAGGCACGATGCCTGGGTTGTTAATTATACTGGGCAGTTAGATGAAGTCGCTATTTGGACGCGCGCTTTGACGGCGTCAGAAATTTCACATTTATATCAACGTGGTGCCTACCGAATAAAATATCAGTTTCGAAGTTGCCTCATGTCAGATTGTTCAGATTTACCAATTTGGAAAGGCACTGATGGCACAGCCTCGACATTTTTTTCTGAAATAAATAATAATTCAATTCAAGCAAACGGGTTGGGAAATGTTTTAACTGGTAGTCCACTAATGATTTTTGGGAATTTCCCATCATTATTACTTACCAATAACAGATACTTCCAGTACAAGACTACTTTTGATACCGATAACACAACTGTTCAGCCCTCCTTGACTTCAGCCATTATTATTCGGCCCTAAAAAATTAAAAAACCTTTGTAAATTACTTACAATGAAGTGTTTAAACTACGCCCTTCCGGTCAGACCGTTCTCTAAATAGTTGTAGAACGGATCAGTTGGCCTTAACAAAGCTTTGGGGCAAGGGGCTCTTAACCGGACAATTATCGAAAGCTTTCCTTTTTTGCGTCTAAGCCTAGGAACTAAATCCCAAACTATAATAACGCTTTTGTATCGCCAGAATAGTTACGCCAAAAACAACAGCGACAACAACTAGTACGTTATTCAAAAGGCCCTCTGTGCCGAAAGAAATTTTA
>JAYTHR010000216.1:0-4954 GCA_043732425.1 Bdellovibrionales bacterium | reverse complement strand
AACTGCGAAGTACAAAGTGAATGGAATCTTTCGAAGAAAGGGGTCTGAATGATTTTCTTTTTCCCTCAAGTAAAGCTCCACCAAAGAATTGAGTTTGTTTATTTAAAAACGAGTACTGTTTAGGTTTTTTCATGCTTGGTAACATCTTCAAGAGTGGGGCTATGGCCCGCGCGGGCTTTAGTGCAGGCGCTTAAGTGGGATGCGCGAAGGTCGGATTTAATAGCTGAGATCTTTTTTATTTTCCTTTTCAGCGCACAGGCGTCCTGCCTACTGAGGGCTCTACCCTCAGACTCCCGCTTCTTAAAATGCATCACGCATTTTAAGACTTAGATTTTTTGATCTGAATTTTAAGTCTGAATTTTAAATCATTTAAAGCTGGCCCGGATGGCCAACTTTCTCGGGTTCAAAAGGGCTGAGGCCCTTTTCTGCCAGGATGGCACTTCTACTTACCCATACAAAACCCACTTAAATTAGAAAGTTCTAGGTAAAATGCCCCAACTTAGTGAATCCGGATCCAAAATAGACTCAATTTTAAGTTTTTTCGGGTGATTTGAACAAACATATTACTTTATTCCTAGGTACGTATGTTGCTGCTCATAGCTTCTTCCAGCACTTCAATCGAAAGGATTTTGACATGAAAATGAAGACCAAAATGAAGCAAAAAACCGAGGCTAAAAGCAAGTCAAAGAAAATAGGTAAATCTTTATCAAAGGGAAAATCAGAATCTAACGACATTATTCAAGTGATTCTGCAAGATCATAAACCTTTAAAACAATTGATCAAAATATTAAAGGATTCCGAAGTCGAATTTTTAGAAAAAAAACCGGCTTTTGAAGAATTTGCTCCGTTACTTCTCAGTCATGCAGAACCCGAACAGGAAAGCCTTTATGTTCACATGAAGGAAGAAGATGAATTGCGAGCTGAAGGTTTTGAAGGTGATACAGAACACGCTATTGCCTCAAGATTGATTGAAGAAATTAATCAATCTTCAGAAGAAGATGAGTGGATGGCAAAAGTGAAGGTCTTGGCCGAGCTGGTCGAGCATCATATTAAGGAAGAAGAAAATGATATGTTCAAAGATGTGCGCAAAGAGCTTAGCGCTGAAGAACGTATCGCTATTGGCGAAGAATATATCCGACTTCGCGATGATTACAGAATGCAAAATGCAACGCCGGTGGCTCAGACTAAAAAATCCACCGAAGCTCGTGTTCATTAGAAATTTAAGGCAGAAATCGCAAGAAAGGCCTTCACTGCAGAAAGTGAAGGCCTTTTTTTTATTAACCTTGAACGCAAGTTTCCCTCAAAAAAGAGCCCTTACCTATGGCTAGTCCAGGATCTAAAGCAACAAGTCTTTTAATACTTTAGTAAATTTCGATTCTTTTTAAAGTTTTATATTGAGGCGTCCGATAAACCCCATGTAACACTTTATTGAAAAAGGAAAGTAGATATGTTTAAATTTTCAAATTGGTCATTGCTGAAGAAAAGTTTGTTCGGATTAAACGTTATTTCGGTGGTTCTTCTTCTTAGCGTCACCTCGTTGGCCTTTCGCCAGTTAGACAAACAGGGCCGAGCTTCCTTAAACCTCAAAGTTCTTTCGCTAACTGATTTTGTGAAGCACGCTGCCTCTCACGCATTTTGGAATTTCGACGTTGAGGTTCTGAAAATTTTCTCTGATCAACTCGTTAAAGATAATGATATCATTGCGATTGAATTTTACGATAAGACCGGGAAAATGATATCTACGGCGGCAAAGCAAGCTATTGCGGGCTTACCTTTTTTAGAACGTTCAGTTTCGGCACCCAATAAGCCTGATGAAATCATCGGAAATTTTAAAATTTATTACAGCTTTGCGTCCGTCGAACAAGATCTCAATAACCTGTTGGTCGCTTGTATTCTGGCTTCGTTTATCTTTCAGGGCCTACTTTCATTATCGATGTATATCTTCTTGGGACGCTCGTCTCACCGCCTTGAATCCTCGGTGGTTATGTTAAAAGAGAACGCTGCGCAGGCTCGAATGTCCGGAATAACTTTAAAAGAATTATCTGCGAACCTTTCAAAAAAAGGAACGACTCAAGCTGCGGCTGTTGAGCAGACATCAACAACACTGAATGAGCTGAGCGCCATTTTGACGAAGACAGTCGAGTCCTCCGAGCAAGCCTTTAAAATGGCGACTTCAAGCTACGAATACGCTCTGCAAGGACAATCCGAGAATCAGGCCTTACAAATTGCGATGGTTGAAATCTCTGAGGGGGCCGCCAAAATTCAAGAAATCACTAGCGTTGTTGATGACATCGCCTTTCAAACAAATATCTTAGCTTTAAACGCAGCAGTGGAAGCCGCACGAGCCGGAGAACAAGGAAAAGGCTTTGCTGTTGTTGCCGATGCGGTCAGAACTTTAGCGCAGAAGAGCACCGTGGCTGCAAAAGATATTAATAACTTAATCATCGAAAGTAGTTCCCGTGTTGAAAAGGGAAAAAATCTGGTCAAATCAAACTTTGCCATTTTTCAAGAAATTTTAAAATCGGCCCAAGAGGTTAAAGTTATTAACGAGCAATTATTAGCGAGCAGCCAAGAGCAATCCCAGGGAATCAACCAGATCACTCAGGCGATGCTAGAGATTGACCAGGTCGTCAGCGAATCGGCACAGTCAACGATTGAGACAGCAACCCATGCCGACTCGATGGCGCAACAGTCCGAATTTTTGAACGAAGTGGTTTTTAATTTCGAACGCGAAATCAAGGGTTCGAAAGCCGCGTAATCAAATCTATTATCAGCTTTTAAAAAAACCTCTCACCGCGAGAGGTTTTTTTGCACTTAAGCCCTAACTCAATAATCACGCCACCTCTGTGTCGAAATTTTTGATACCCGGCCACGTATTTTGTTCACACTCGGGCGAATAACTTCTCTTTTTTCGTGGGCCCTGCTACCTTGAAGGCTCTCAAGGAGATTTTATGACGAAGAAAATTCTAATCGCGGCGGCCCTGATTTATTCACCTCTGTCGTGGTCCCAAAGCTCCGAGAAAGTAACAACTGCAGATTCCACAAACGAAAGTCACACGACTTTAAATGATGTCTTAAAAAATAAAAAATTTGATGATAACACCGAGATCACAGACGCTAAGCTTAAAGCTGATTCTGGATCCCTTTCAAGATATTCCCTAAAGTTCAGTTTAGCCTACGCGGGGCCTGCCGTGACGGATTTAAACAATCCCTCGCAGCCAAATCCAGATCCAATTCCGTGCGTGTGTGAAACCAGCTTAAGCGGTTCGGTCAGTACACGCTACCGTATTGATAGCAAAAATACGATCGGCGTCGGTACGGGCGTTAGTGCCTTAACTCCGTTACAGGGAGTCAAACGGTACGACGTCAAAAATCCATTTATCAGTTACGACAGCAGTTCAAAAATACAGGACGTTCAAGTTAGAAATTCAGTTTCAGTTTCTGCCGTCACGAATGTTGTGTACCGCAACTTGGGTGAGACTTCAGGGATTGGATTTGATAATTCTTTAGTTTATGACATTGGATTATCTCGCTTTGCTATCGGCCTAGATACGTCCTTGTCTTATTACCTTTTTGAGCGTGGGTACGTAGCTTCTGACCGCGGAACGACTCGCTATACTTTAAGCCTCTATCCAATGACTAAATATAACTTTTCTGATCGCTTTAATGTTTCCACTTCCTTAGCAATGGGATTTTACAATCCCCGTCTTTCCAACGACAGTTCAATTTTAAAAAACAAGACTCTAAGCCAACGCTTAGGTGTTGGTTACGCTTTCACTCGTGAAATCTACTTAAGTCCATTTCTTAATTTTTTTCCGGGTCAGTTTAATACAGACACGACAACGATTAATTTCTCGACATCATTTTCAGTTCTTTAAATTTCAACCTTCCGGAACAACCTTCTGAAGTTTGCAACTTCGTATCCTGAATTTAAATTTCTCAATCAGGGTACGAAGTTTGTTGTTTCACAAACTTTTTAAATCTCAAATAAATCTCAAGTCTGGCCAGGCTTTTGCTTTGTTACATTGATATTCTGCTTTTCAAGAGCCTGAACTCAGGAAAATGAAACTGCAAGATCAACAACAAAGGAGAATGATATGCAAGAATCTATGATGACCAAAGCTGCTAAAAATGAACAGCCTGTTGAAGGGGCACTGACTAAAAAAGTTGAAAAGGTAACGGCGCAAATCCCTTCGATTGCGTTTTTAGGGTTAGCGGCAGGATCAATGGCTTTTTCAGTTGGATTAGCTTTTGCGCGCGAGAAAAAAGGCTGGGCTAATTTTGTAGGACTTTGGGTTCCTTCATTTTTACTTCTAGGTATTTATAATAAAATTGTGAAAACAGAAGGCTCCGACAAAAGAGAAAATCTACACTAAAAAAACGAGGCTAATTGCCTCGTTTTTTTATAACAATAATTACTATTTTCAAAGGCTAGCTTGATTTAATTCTGACTATCCGCCCGGGTAAGGACTATCGATACCCTGAATTTGTTGATTTGACAAACCATCACAGCGCATAATTCCCAGTGGCATTTTTGCATCTAGCAAGGCATCACCCGTAGGTCCTTGAAACAAACGGCTATCCAGTGAATCAATAAATTCGCGCATGGTCTTAGCACCCGCCGCATTTGTCTGCGCAATATTTAAATGAGAAAATGCAATGAACAAGAATTTCTCGGTCGCTAGTCGTGCTAAACGCGCCTCGTGATTTAGGCAGCTTTGCTTTTGCTTTTCAGTTTGTGGATACGAGGCGTACTTATCGCATTGTGAAACTTCCTCGGAAGGCCACTCGGATTTCGCTTTATCTCGCTGGTTTGCGTTTAAGTTCCAAATGATATCGTTGCCACTGGAAGGCTCGTGGTAACACAACGCCGGGTTAGATCGTGGACCGTAATCAAACTTTTTGGCCGCATCGACTCCGTAAAAACAAACGTTAGACAAATCATAATTTCCCG
>JAYTHR010000215.1:0-1402 GCA_043732425.1 Bdellovibrionales bacterium | reverse complement strand
TTTTCCCCGATATCACGAAGAAGACGAGTACGCCTCTGGCTCAGCATTGTTTGCGTTGTCTCGGTTACGGGATGAAAAAGACCAACGGTTCTCCCTATTTCGTCTCGAATCGGACTGAAAGAAAAGCTAAAGAAAGTTTCCTCAAAATAACCATGTCGCACTAAAAATATCCGTTGGTTTTCAAGAAAGCTCGGCTCGCCAGCGAGTGCGCGCTCAAACGGCTTTCCGATAACGGGCCACGCAGTCGCCCATGTCACCTCAAAAGGTTCGCCAATTGCTTTTGGATGAAATGCGCCACATATGTCGCGATATCCGACATTGTAGATTTGCAAATGCTCCGGACCCCAAATGATATTGATTGGGAAATTCGAGCCAAGGCAAAGACTTACAGTTGTTTGAAGACCAGACGACCAAGAGTTGATCGGACCAAGCGAGGTTTTGGACCAATCGAATGATCGAATAAGTGCCCCGATCTCACCACCTGGTAGGGTATTAGTTGTCGTAGGCTCTTCTTTCAGTTCAGTCTCTACATATTTTCCAACTGCTTCTCGGATACCTTGATCCAGAAATTCATGGATAAATTTGAGGATCTCTGGACTTGGATGACACTCAACTTCCAAAGCTTCAATAAGTACGCTTCTTAGCACCTGATACTCATAAATGACTTGGTCGAGATTATACTCTTTCATTCCGGCGCGGTCTTCACCATGCTCGCACGCCACCTCAGAATTTTTTTTGGCTTCATTTTGCGCTTCAGTCGAACGGAGAGTTGCGATCAATTGATCAATAATTTCAGGTAAAGAATCAAGAAGTGCTAGGTGGTTTTGAGCTTTTGCCGCCGGTACCTCTTTACGACACCTTGATTCCCACTCGGAGAGAATTTTTACTTTTAAGTGAACCAGGATTTGAGCCGCATCAATGCGATTTATATTTTCGAGCTTTGGCGACATTTTTATCCTTGCAAAATACGCAAGGAATAAAAAAGAAGGTCGTACCGACTGATCTCAACTTGCCCCTCCCATTACCATTAAAAGATTATAAAATCAATGTCCTTGCATTGGACTGCTACTAATTCGGGGCTAATTGGGACGAGTTTAAAACGTGGTACGAATTGCAAAGGTTGTTTTTTGCGTGATTCAAAACAGTTAGAAAACCCCGACTTAAGGGGATTCGAAAAATGGTGGAGGCGCCGGGAAGGGCATCGCTCATCCTGTGCTCGGTCGCTTCGCGACAATGTGTGAGTACGCACATTCCTAAAAATCGCTTCGTGCGATTTTTATCAAACCCGTCTCGCCGCGTCGCTTGAGTTGACTCGAACCCACGGGGCTGCTGCCATTTAAAAAAAACCACGGGGTACCGTGGGCTTTTTTAAATGGTGGAGGATGCGAGAAGTGCCCCCGAA
>JAYTHR010000214.1:0-1409 GCA_043732425.1 Bdellovibrionales bacterium | reverse complement strand
CATTTTGGCTGGCTTTTTTAACTGCATTTTCTGCGGCCCAGCCGTAGGAATTTAACGTGTTCGCGGGGTTACCAAAATCTTCCGTGAAAAAAGGAAGCATGGCCTGAACGACAACAGGATCCGTCGGGGTTGTTGCATTATAGTCTAGGTATACGGGTTTCATGATTTACGTCCTGTTAAACCAGGATTATCCTCTATTTATCTATGAGTCAAAAGAAGTCGAAAAAAGCTGTTAAGCCGAACAAAATTCAACCTTTAGTTATGCCACTTTTTGTTGATTTGAACAAAAAAGCAAAAAGTTTTTTCAAGTGGAAAAAGACGGACTCGGTCATCAAAGATCATGCGGGTCAGGTTTACTATCAGCTGAAAAATGTCAAGGCGCCCCAGCAGTGGTCGGCCACCGCCATTGATATTGCGGCCAGTAAATATTTTCGGCGCACTGTCAAAAAGGAAAATTCAATTGAAGCCTTAGTCGAACGAATCGGTCAGGGCTTTTTAACGGCCGCTGAAAAAAGTCAACTTTTTACAAACTCGAAAGACTGTAAAGCTTTTGTTGAAGAATTAAAGTTTTTAATTTATTCGCAGAAAGCCGCTTTTAATTCACCAGTTTGGTTTAATCTAGGTCTTAGTGAGGCGTATCAATTAACTTCTGAAAGTCAGCATTACGCATGGAATTATAAGTTAAAGAAAGTCACCTCAGTTAAAGATGCTTATTTGCGACCTCAGATTTCCGCTTGTTTCATTCAGTCTTTAGATGATTCGATCGAAGGTATTTTCGAGTTAGTAAAAACGGAAGCGAAATTATTTAAATATGGCTCGGGAACCGGAACTAATTTTTCAAAGTTACGATCGAAATATGAACATCTTTCTTCAGGTGGAACTAGCTCGGGTCTAATTTCATTTCTAGAAGTTCTTGATCGCTCCGCCGGAGCCATCAAATCGGGGGGGACAACCCGTCGGGCCGCAAAGATGGTCTGCATTGATCTGAATCATCCGGAAATTGAAGATTTCGTCAGCTGGAAAATGCGCGAAGAAAAAAAAGCGCACACCTTAATACAAGCGGGTTACTCGGCAGATTTAGACGGTGAAGCGTTCAAAACGATTGCGGGCCAAAATGCTAATAATTCTATTCGTATTACAGATAAATTTATGCAGGGTCTAAGCACCGACAAGCCTTTAACGTTACGTTTTCGTAATCAAACAAAATATAAAAACATTTCTTCAAAAGCCTTGTGGGCCAAAATTTGCGAAGCCGCCTGGTCGTGCGCTGATCCTGGTTTACAGTTCACTGACATCATTAATCGCATGCATACCGCAGATCAAGACGGGCGCATTCACGCCAGTAATCCGTGCTCGGAATTTATGTTTCTAGATGATTCGGCCTGCAATTTAGCTTCGATCAATCTGGT
>JAYTHR010000213.1:0-4998 GCA_043732425.1 Bdellovibrionales bacterium | reverse complement strand
ACTTCTTAGAAAAGAATTTGAGTCTCATTTCATAAACTCGAAGTCGACGGATGCGAAAAGGTTTGTCTGGGATTACTGGTATGACGAAGATCAGTATCACCTAATTCGGACTCCTGCTTTTCATTATTTTTCTAAAAAAAACTATCAGAATTTTCATTCCTATTTAGTTCAGTGGGGACGAGAAAACTTAGGATGCCACGATATTTCGCCACCCTGGCTCAGTTACTACATCGACGGCTGTTACCAGAATTTGCATTCGGATGTGCCTCATGGTCCCTGGGCGTTTGTCTATTCACTGACTCCGAACAAAAAAGAATTTCGCGGCGGAGAAACATTAATTCTTAAGCCGCAAACCTTAAGTTATTGGTCTCAATTTGTAGACCAAAAGAACCATGAATATAAAACTTTTGTAGATCGTATTGAATCAAAGATGAATCAGCTCATCGTTTTTGATCCTCGGTTCCCGCACGGAGTCACCGAAGTGAAAGGGACCCGCGACCCATTAAAAAGTCGGCTGGTCATTCACGGGTGGTTCGTGAATCCCAGGCCGTACGTAGTCGGTGGGCTTTCTGCGGCTTCCGTGCAAAAAGCATTGCAGCCCCAGTTTTTGCTACTGAATGAAATTTTATCTCAAATAGGTCTTATGAACGGCACATTATCCTGTCGTTTAGATATCAATCGTGCTGGTCGGGTGACAAAGTACACTCTTATTTCGAACAGTGTCTTAAGCATGGCCGCTGATGAGCAGGATGAGAAATACTTGCAAAAAGAATTACAACGCTTATTTAAATTGACCAAGTTTGCGGCGACGCGCTCAGTTTCAAAAATTACCATTCCACTTATTTTCAAATAGAGGTTTTATGACACTAACACAGTTAAGTTACATCGTTGCTGTTGATAAGTATAAAAATTTTGGCTCGGCCGCCCTGCACTGTCACGTGACGCAGCCCACACTCAGTATGCAAATTCAGAAGCTCGAAGAAGAAATCGGACTAATTTTATTCGATCGCAGCGCTCAGCCGATTAAAACCACTAAAACTGGAATGGTATTAATAAAACAAGCTCAAGTGGTACTTCGAGAACAAAATAAACTTCAGGAAATAGTCTTAGAAGAAAAAGATGACACAAAAGGTGAAATTCGGTTAGGGGTGATTCCCACTTTGGCTCCGTATTTGATTCCACTCTTTCTTAAAAAATTCATGAATTCAAATCCGGCGCTAAAGGTCACGATTGAAGAGCTACAGACAGAGCAAATTATAAAGAAAATCAATGATTCTGATCTGGATTTAGGAATACTGGTAACCCCTATTGATGACAGCCATTTGAAATTTGAAGCCTTGTTCTATGAGCCTTTTTTAGCGTATGTTTCTGAAACTTCGGCCTTAGCCAAGCAAAAAAAAGTAGAGCAAAAAGATTTAAATTCTGAAGACCTTTGGCTACTGACGGACGGGCATTGCTTTCGTGAGCAGTCACTTTTACTTTGTCGCAATCGTAAAAAATTATCAGATCAAAATAAAAATCTTCGATTTGAAAGCGGTAGCTTAGAAACCCTAAAAAAGATGGTGGATCAAGAAAGTGGATTCACTTTGCTTCCGTGGCTTGCCGCGCAGGACATTCAAGATAAAGTTCGCGTAAAAGAATTTATGAGTCCCGCACCTTCGCGCGAGGTCAGCGTGATCTACAGTTCATTTTTCAGAAAAGACAGAGTTAAAAAATCTTTGATTTCGGCAATTCAAGAAAATTTACCTAAGGAAATTCCGCAATCAATCACTAGAAATATGACTATTGTGGAATTGCCAACGGGGATTAAGTCCCGGTAAAAAATGTTCGCGGCGCCCTTGGTGGTCCTGGAGCACCTTGGTTTCTACTATTGACTGTTAGGGCTCATGTAAAACCCTGCAGTGTTTTCCCACTGAGTAGGTGGCTATCATTTTGACCATAAATTAAGTCCTCATTCCACTGAGTTAAATCAATCTTGAGTGCACTTGAAATCACATCGTTAATATGTTCGACAAGGACAAATTCAATCTGTGACTTGACGTCCTCAGGGATTTCTTTCAGATCTTTCTCATTTCGTTTTGATAAAATGATCTTATTCACTCCAGAGCGATGGGCTGCAATAATTTTTTCTTTAATACCACCGACAGGAAGCACCCGGCCACGTAAACTTATTTCTCCGGTCATGGCAAGCCTTGGATTAACGGGTGTTCTCGATATCAATGAGGCTAGCGACGTTAACAAAGTAATTCCGGCAGATGGTCCATCTTTTGGAATGGCGCCAGCTGGTAAGTGAATATGAATATCAAACTTATTAAAATCAAAAGTTGGGTTCAAAATATTTACCCGCGCTTTTATCAATGACTTCGCAATTTGCGCAGATTCTTTCATCACATCACCCAGTTGACCCGTTAAGATTAAATCACCTTTTCCGGGAACTAAAGCCGATTCGATAAATAAGATGTCTCCACCCACTGGAGTCCACGCTAGACCGGTGACAACACCCGGAGTTTGAAGCTGATCGGTGACTTCGTAAGTAAATTTTTCGGTCCCAAAAATTTCTTCAATTTCACTTAGGCCAATTACAATTTTTTCCGGTGACTTTAAAACTTTTTCACACGCATACCGACAGACCTCTTGAAGCTTTCTTTGTAAATCACGGACTCCAGCTTCACGAGTATAGTGGCTGATGATCTGCTTAAGAGCTGGATCCGTAATGCTTACAACATCACTTTTTAGACCGTGCTCGGTCAGTTGTTTTGTCCATAAGTGGTTTTTAGCAATATGCAGTTTTTCTGCAGATGTATACCCACTGAGATCAATAATTTCCATACGATCTAATAATGGTAATGGAATGGTATCTAAAGCATTCGCAGTAGCGATAAAAGTAATATTAGATAAATCAAATGGTGTATCTAAGTAGTGATCCGAAAAAGTATTATTTTGTTCAGGATCTAGAACTTCAAGTAAGGCAGCCGATGGATCGCCAGAATAACTGCGACTTAATTTGTCTATTTCGTCCAATACAAAAACAGCATCGTTCTGATCGGCTTTTTTTAAAGCGGAAAGAATTCGTCCGGGTAAAGCGCCAATGTATGTTCGGCGATGACCCCGAATTTCAGATTCGTCACGAACTCCGCCTAGGCTGATACGTTGGTATTTTTTATCTAACGCGCGCGCAATACTTTGTCCCAATGATGTCTTGCCGACACCGGGAGGTCCGACGAAAAGTAAAATGGAACCTTTTTTATCTTTTTTTAATTTCATTACCGCTAAATGCTGCAATATTCTTTTTTTAATTTTATCTAATCCGAAATGATCCTCATTCAAAATGGATTCGGCTTTTGCTAAATCAATTTCGGTGTGTTCAGAAGATCTATTCCAGGGAAGGGCTAATAAAAAATCTAAATGTGAACGTACCATTTGATATTCAGGAGATTGCGAACTTGAGTTTTCTAACTTATTAAGCTGCTGATTTGCTAGTTCCAAGGCTTCTTTACTTAAACCAGATTCATCAATTTTTTTGCGATAATTTTCAACGAAATTAGTTTCTTCTTTTTCACCAAGTTCTTCTTTAATTGTTTTCAATTGCTCGCGAAGAATATGGTCTCGCTGAGTCTGTCCTATTTTACTATTAAGCTTGTTGCGAATATCAATTTGGATCTTCATTTTTTCTTTAACGTCATGAAGCAGTCCAAGCAAATGCATCACGCGATCTTTGACCGAGACAATTTCGAGCAAATTTTGTTTCTCACTCATAGCTAAATCAGAATTCGCTGCAGCCATATGTGAAAGTAAAGACAAGTCATCGATAACATCGACCATTTCTTGAACTGAATCCGTGTTACCTGGAACTAGCTGCAGAACCTGTTTGGAAATAAACTTGAGGCTAGAAAGTAAAGCGGTTTCTGTTGATTTATCTAAATCAGTGACGTCATCAATTCGCTCAACGTAGGCTTCAAATATTCCATTCTCAGTCTTAAAACTAGTTACCTTAACGCGGTAGTAACCTCGAACAACAATAAAATAACCAGATTCGTTAGCTGTTTTGACAGACTCGACTTTACATAACGTCCCAATTTCATTCAGATCTTCTACTTTTTCAACATGAAGCTCGGGCTCTTTCTGAGACAGGGTCAGGATCCAATTATTTTTTTCTTTAGATAAATCGACCGCCTTGACACTTTTGTCGCGGCCAACGCGCAAGGCCTGCGTTACGCCGGGATATAAGACAGTATTTTTTAAAGGAAGAACGGGAAAAGAGCCTGCTGGAATCATCATAGAATACTCCTCAACAGTTGGACTGTTTGTTAGTTAAACATGAGTGCCAAAAAAGATCTGTCAAGGCTAGCCAGCGCAGATCAAAAAATTTTATTTAATCCGCTTAATCCGCATTCTGCGAAGGCATCGGCAAACGCGATGTCAGACAGTACAGTTTTACATGATTAATTATTGAAAGGAACTAAATCAGCCGTTATGTTCATTTATGCAGAAAATTATACTATGTTTATTGTCAGTCTTTTTCGTAATTTCTTGTACCAATAAACACGAAATTGGAACCAAAGAAAATCCGATTAAATTCTTTTTAATACCTGCGCAAGACATGCAGGCTTTAACAGATAATGGAAAAATCTTAGAAGCGTACTTAAATACAGAACTGGGCCTCAGCGTTTCTGTCGATCTTCCGGTGAATTACATCGCGGTTGTTGAAGCCTTTGGTTCAAAGCGAGCCGACGTAGCTATCATTAATACTTTTGGTTACATACTTGCGCACGATAAGTACGGGGTGGAAGCCAAGCTAAAGTTAATGAATCGCGGTCGTGACGAGTACTACGGTCAAATTATTACGCGGACCGATAGTAAAATAAAATCTATTCCAGACCTGGACGGAAAAAAATTTGCGTTCGTCGATCCCGCTTCGACCTCAGGGTATTTACTTCCATTAAAGCTTTTTAAAGAAGAAAAAGTAAAAATTAAAGAGCATATATTTGCAGGGAGACA
>JAYTHR010000212.1:0-5001 GCA_043732425.1 Bdellovibrionales bacterium | reverse complement strand
ACGAATCACTTCCGGGCAGAAGCTGCACTGCAGATTACAGATATTGCTTATTTCAATGTTAATTTTTGCAAACTTTTTTTTCGCCACGACGTCCGCTGGGGTAAGAGATGAAACGATACTTTTACTTTCTTTTAGCTGAAAAAAATGCGAAGGTCACCTCATGTCTACACCACCCGAAGTTAAAAATGCCGTCTTAGTTGGAATTCAGTTACCCTCCATCAATGATGCCGATTTGCAAAGCTCGCTTCTTGAGCTTACGCGTTTAGTGACTACTCTAGGATACAAAGTTGTGGGGCAGATGACTCAGCGTCGGAGCTCTGATCGCTCGACATCGGTGCTGGGTGAAGGAAAGCTGACAGAGCTTGCCACGTGGACTGGTGGCACAGGGGTGATCGCTAGTTCGTTTGAAAAGAAAAAAACAAAAGCCGTGCTGAAGCGGGAAGCCGCTGCCGAAATAGATGCCGAAGAAGACCAAGAAGATCAAGAAGATCACGACATTGAAGGTTCGGATGAAGACGCCGAAGGGAATGCCGACGCAGTTCCTGCAGAAAAAAAGAAGTCTGCGCAGATTGTTATTGTGGATACCGAATTATCTCCGTCTCAGTTAAGAAATTTAGAAAGCGCCACTGGCGTTCCTGTTTTGGACCGAACCGGTGTCATCATTGAAATCTTTAGTCGGCACGCGCGCACGAAAGCCGCACGTCTGCAAGTTGAAATCGCACGCTTAACTTACGTGGCTCCGCGCTTACGTGAAACGGGTGGCAACGAAGACCGCGGTGGCGGTGGGGTTGGCGGCAAAGGGGCCGGCGAAACCAGTTTAGAATTAGATAAGCGTCGTATTCGGGATCGCATCAAAGAATTAAAGGAAGAATTGGCGTCGATTGGTAATGAACACCAACAGCGCCGCGCGCGCCGTGAACAAGAAATTAGTATCGCGCTAGTGGGTTACACGAATGCGGGTAAGTCATCGCTGATGCGAGCCATGACGGGTAGTGAAGTGTTAGTCGCAGATAAATTATTTGCCACGCTAGATACGACCGTGCGACCCCTGTATCCCGAGTCGAGACCAAAAATTTTAGTTTCCGACACGGTTGGTTTCATCAAAAAATTACCGCATGATCTTGTGGCCTCTTTTAAATCCACTTTAGATGAAGCTCTGCATGCCTCGTTGTTACTGTTTATCGTGGATGCCTCGGACCCTTCGTTTCGATCTCAGTTGCTAGTCACGCAAAATGTTTTATCTGAAGTGGGGGCTACCGAAGTTCCAAGATTACTGATTTTAAATAAGCGGGATCAGTTAACGGAAGAGCAGCAAGGTGTTTTACAACAAGAGTATCCGGAAGCAGTTTTAATTTCGACTCGTAATAAAGCCGACTTGCAAAACCTACGCGATAAAATAATGAGCTATTTTGAAACTGATATGGTCGACGAAGATTTATTTATTCCTTACCTTGTTCAAGGGATCATCGGCGACGTTCGTGCCAAGATGCGCGTTTTATCAGAAACTTATAATGAGCTTGGTGTAACGTTGAAAGTCCGCGCCAGCGCCGAAGCTTTGGAGCACGTGAAGAAAAAAATGCCTGCAGAAAAACTGCGCTAACTCAGAAAAACTAAAATCACGTGGCAAAATTCATGTAATCTGCCAGTTTTGGGGTAATCTTCCCAACAAAAAAACCTTAAATTTGCATAAATTACTTTTAAACTTATTAAAATGATTTCCATGCTAAATTGCAAAATGGAATAAAAGCTGCAATCCCCCAGTTCAGGTCAAAAGATATCGTTTTTCTAAACTATCTAAAATTAATCTTGGGGGATTAAGATGAATTCACGTTTGAGTGCCAAAATAACAAAGCTGTTCTTTCGAATTTTAACTATAAGTTTATTTTTAGTCTCAACTGTGAAAGCGGATACAAATCGACCCTTCTCAGAGCCCCTTGCCGACGATAACTTTATGATCTTCCTGGAAAATTTAACGGCGGTCACAAATATTTTTCAACTGCAAGATCAAGGTTTAACCAAAGGAAAAACAAAAATTGAACCGTGGGCTAGTTCTTATTGGCCGATTCACCAAGGCCTGTTAGCCAACCGCTACGCGGATGCTAGCTTTCCTAAATCAAAAGTTTTTATGGAGAATTACAATTATTATGCGGGTCGTCCGCCGGAAGCGATGTTAGCTGCTGGACAAATGAATCAACTGTCGCCTGCTGAGAAATATGACCTGTTAGTGGGGGATTCAAATTGGACTCTGACAAAATCAATGTGGCAAAAAGGTTTAGGTGATGTCGCAACAGACGGCGGCGTGGCCACATGGACAGGTATCTGTCATGGCTGGTCGGGCGCAGTTCACATGGGTGTGCAGCAGCCGCAAAACGCAGTGGCTGCGACAGATGTGACCGGAAGATATTCGATTGTTTTTTACCCAAGTGATATCGAAGCTTATCTTTCCTTTTTATGGGCTGATTCAAGTCCACAGTCTATTCAAGCCGGACAACGATGTAAGCAAGCTGTGGTTGCAAAAGATCCTTACAATCGTCCGTTAGATCCGGCGTGTTTAGATTCAAATGCCATGACCTGGCACTTAGCTATTACAAATCGCGTAGGTTTGTACGGAAATAGTTTTGTTATGGATTCAGATGCGGCGGCTCAAGTTTGGAATTATCCGATTTCGTCATACGACTACAGCTATTTTAATCCTCGAACTTTTGAAAGCACGCACAATTTAAAACAAGCCATTGTTCCTATTGAATATGTGCTTACCGATAAATTTACTCCGTACCGCAGCCCGAAGGCGAAATATCTTGTGGGAATTGCGATGGATGTTTTTCACCCTGCTTTAATTGCTCCGCGAACCGGATCACCTAAAGGAAACACCATGCACTCTGAAACTTACGCGTATGATTTAGAGCTTGATGCGAACTACAACATTGTTGGTGGCGAATGGTATTCCCATGACCGCACAGATTTCTTATGGACATTTCACACTGGAGATAAAGCCACGAACAGAGAAGATTTAGCAATCACAGAAGCTTGGGATGGGCATTCAGCACTTCCTCAGTCTTACTCAGAACAAGCCATGAAAGCATCGCAGCGGGGGAAAGTACTTAGTAAAATCGCTGAAGCACTGCAGACTCAAAGTCTAAAACTAGTTGTCGCTAATCAAATTCAGTAAAAATATTTTTGTTGTAGAACAAATTGAAGCGCAAGGACTAAAATTATTTTTAGTCCTTTGTAATTTTAAAACGATCTGAAGTTTTTTACGAAAATTAAACGTTGGGAATTCTTAACATCCGCTTGATACTTAAATGCAACAAGCGGAGGAATAATGAAAAAAATAATATTAATGATCGCCGTAGCACAATATTTAGGATGTGCTGCAGATCATGGAAACTCAGAAGTTAAGGCTTCAAACGTAGCTGATACACTTTCATGTCAAGTGCCAGGACGAGTTCTAGAAAACGGAAATGAAAATTCAAACTCAGATGGAAGCGTCAATTCAAATTTTAGCACAGTTCAACCTTTAGCAGCAGACGCAGCAAATTATAATAATTTTATTGTAAAATATAAATCACAAAGTCCTACGGCAAAATCCCTGGCACCAAGTGGTCAGCCGGTGCGTGAATTCGCGGTTAAAGGAATCTCGTTTCAAAGTGTTGTTCACGGAACGTATAGTTTTTCTCTGAACACATCCGTCGCAGAAAAACAGAAATATTTAGCCGATCTCAGTTCGCAACGAGATGTTGAATATGTAGAACCAGATTATGCTATCTATCCCATTCAGGAAGCTAATCCTGGGGACACACAAACGACGGCGCAGTTTTCGGATCAATGGTCATTAGCGGATGTTCAGCTTAAAGAAGCCTGGAATGTTACTAAAGGATCGAAAGATATTGTGATCGCTATTTTAGATTCAGGAATTGATTATACGCACCAAGATTTAAGAAATAATATTTGGATTAACCCTAACGAAATTGCAAATAACGGAGTGGACGATGATGGTAATGGTTTTATTGATGATGTTTATGGTTGGAATTTTGCGAACAATAATTCAGACCCCAGAACTCGCACGACGTCGAATCACGGAAGTCACGTTGCCGGCATCATTGGCGGAAACCGCGGCGATGGCCAAGGCATCTACGGGATGGCCCAGAACGTAAAAATGATGGCGCTAAAATTTATCGGTGAAAACGGCAGTGGCTCTACGTCGGCGGCTATTCGCGGAATAGATTATGCGATTTCTAAAAAAGTTTTTGCCATCAACAACAGCTGGGGCTCAAGCGGTGGATCCAGGGCTTTACAAGATGCGATTGGTCGCGCTGAAAAAGCAGGAGTTCTTTTTGTTGTCGCTGCAGGCAATGGCAGTGGCGGACGGGGTTACAGTATTGATACGACCGGATGGTATCCAGCGTCTTACAGCAATCCAAATATTTTAACGGTAGCGGCAACGGCTTCGAATGATTTTCTGACAACTTTTTCAAACTTTGGTTTGCACAAGGTTGATGTGGCGGCTCCGGGTTTAAATATTTTATCAACGGTTACGAATCAAAGTTATCAAAAAATGAGCGGGACTTCGATGGCGGCTCCGTTGGTAACGGGTCTAGCTGTGTTAGTTAAAGCTGCGAATCCCAGTTTGAATTACCAACAGGTGATTAACATCATTCGCGGTACGGTCGACAAGCTTCCTAGCATGTCTGGTAAAATTGCGGCTGGTGGTCGAGTGAATGCTTTGAACGCGGTCACTTTGGCCAGTCAAAGTTCGGGTGGAAGACCGCCGGGTGCTTCAACACCTTGCCCGTAATGAGCATCTGGAATTGTCGGCTCCAAAGAAGGCTTTTTTCGAAACTTTCTTCGCCCCAGACGTAAGCTTTTTTTGATATCAAGAATTTTCTGTGAAGGAGCTTCAACGTAAGCTCCTTCTTCTATTAAGGCCACAATTTCTGCAGCCGTAGCATTCGGAAATGCGCTCCACATCAAGGCGGCGGCCCCGGAAACAATCGCGGTCGA
>JAYTHR010000211.1:0-36769 GCA_043732425.1 Bdellovibrionales bacterium | reverse complement strand
AGATGAAGCAAAGATAAAAAGCCAGTCTTTTTACGTGTTTGCCAAAGCAAGCAAGGTAGCAAAAAACCATTAACGATCCGAGCAGTTCGGCTCTAATTGTCCAAAGAGAACTATTATAATTAAGCCCTACCGGAATTGATTCCAAAAAATATTGCGAGTACACACCTTGCTTTAAAGCTTCCAGGAAATTAGGTTCAAAAATAAACTGATTTCTTAGCCAGGAGCTTTCTGTAATCGATGCAACCTGTGTAGAATTAAAAAATTGAAACTTTGAACAAGCGTAAGCTATCAAAATCGAACCGCAGGCTGGGATGGCCAATCTAAAATATCTTCGAACCGCAGCGCCTCGCAAATAGGCCATTTCATTTGGCTGAGTAAAGTATTTAAAACTAAGTACTAATCCACTGTGTACGAAAAAAAATAACACTGCAAAATGAGCACGAAATGGAAGCCCGAGTGGGGTGTACGCTATTAATTTTTGAGTAAAACTGAGATTTTCAATTAACTTAAAATTATCAGTCGCATGTGTGATTGCCGGAAAAAAAAGTATTGAGTGTGTGTCCCCCAACTACAAACCAAGCAGCTAAGCCACGCATACCTTCTAAAAAATCGGGCCTTTCTGCAGGACTTGATTCGGGCAATTTGATAATGGCTCCTTGGAATGAGTAGATCAGGTATTAACCGCAGTTCAAAATTTCGTATAAAGTAAGTATTTTATTAAACGAGCTTAAAATTTGATGAATTATATTCCTTAACAATCAGTTTAAGAAGTTTTGGTATTTCATCAACCTCACCATTTTTACAGCATTGAAGTAAACTATTTAATAAATCATCTAATAATTCCATCGGAATAAATTCTTCTTGCGCCCACATAATTCGGGGATGCTTTGTCTGGCTCACGTTTTCACCGATCAACAGTTCTTCGTAAAGTTTCTCTCCCGGTCGCAGGCCAACAAATTCTATAGCTATATCACCATTTATATTTTGCTCGTCTTGAACCACATAACCGCTAAGTTGAATCATTTTTCGAGCTAAATCCAAAATACGGACCGGCTCGCCCATATCAAGAACAAAAAGGTCTCCCCCTTGGCTCATACTTCCCGCCTGTAAGACTAACTCTGTGGCCTCGGGGATCGTCATGAAATACCTGGTAATGTCAGGGTGTGTTACCGTAATCGGTCCACCCTTTTTTATTTGAGATTTAAAAAGGGGCACCACAGAGCCAGAGGATCCAAGGACATTACCGAATCGAACCATCGAAAATACCGTCTTGTTATTAGGCCCAACTGCTAGAGCCTGTAATATCATTTCTGCAACTCGCTTTGTAGCGCCCATAACATTGGTTGGCCGTACGGCCTTATCCGTTGAGATTAAAACAAAATTTTCGACACCCGCAGCCAGCGCAGCCTGCGCAGTTCTTAATGTTCCAAAAACGTTATTGAGGACGCCAGCAATAATATTCGATTCAACAATCGGCACATGTTTGTAAGCGGCGGCATGGTATAATGTCTGAACCCCATGCTCTTTGATGACCGATGACAAAAATCTCTTGTCAGTAATGCTCCCTAAGGCAGCGATAATATTACTTGAGTGGTGGTTTTCCTTTAGCTCAGTGACTAAAGAATAAAGCGCAAATTCACTCATCTCGATAAGAACGATTTTTCGAGGATCTCGCAGTATGATTTGACGACACAACTCCGATCCAATTGATCCGCCCGCCCCGGTAACCATGACCACTTTATTTTTTATATTTTGCTTTATTAAATTTTCATCTGGTGGAACTGGATCGCGTCCCAGTAAATCCTCAATGCCAACCTCCCGGATATCATCAATCTTAATAGTTCCCACTACAATTTCACTGATTCCAGGTATTGTTTTTAATTCGATTCCCCTCTGGGCAAATCGTTGGATTATTTCTTTCCTTCTTTTCATTTTCACTGATGGAATCGCGAACAAAAGTTGATCACAACTGTTAGCCTCTAAAATATCGAAGGCATTCTCGGGGTTATGAACGCGTAGTCCGACAATGGAAGATCCTTGCAGTTCGGAATTATCATCGAAAAAAAGCACTGGCAAAAATTCGTTTGATGAAAAAAGTGCAAGAGCTGTCTGTAATCCTGCTCTTCCAGCACCGTAAATTGCAATTCGTTGTCTTGGTCGAGAGCGTCGCTCAATCGACCGTATTAACCCTCTCGCTAAATAACGACTCGTTGTGATATATAGTACAGACAGAACCCAATAAATTATGATCGATGAACGAGGTAATCCGCTGGCCTGAAACATGAAAACTGCGGCAGAAATAAAAACAGCCGAAAGTGAAACTCCCAAGATTATTGTGAAAATGATTTTTTCGTCGAAGAAGCGAATGACCGCTCTGTAAAGCCCGAGCCGTAAAAATATAGGAATTGTAGAAATGCCAATTATTAAAAATATGTAACCAATTGGTTTAACCGGAAAATCAAAAGTGCCCAATCGCAAAGCAATTGCTGACCAAAAAGCAAGTGGCAAAAGAATCAGGTCGCTGAGCATTGCCACAAACATTTTAATTTTTCTTGGCAGCGAGATAAATTTATATAACATTTTATCTGTATCCTAGTCTGGTAAATTAAAAAATGGAATCACTTGATGCCTATTTCTAAAAGAATTTTCGATATTATATTTGCAACATTAGCACTTCCATTTGTGCTTTTTCTATTTATTCCGATCTGTTTAATAATAAAATTTACATCAAGGGGTCCTGCCTTAATCTGGTCTGACCGAGTAGGAATTAACAACCAGATATTCAAGATGCCCAAATTTCGTACCATGCGTATCGATACACCTCAAGTCGCAACTCACCTCTTAATAAACCCAAAAATGTATCTGACGCCATTCGGGATAATACTCCGGCAGACCAGCCTAGATGAAATTCCGCAAATTTTAAGTGTCCTGACTGGGTCCATGAGCATGGTTGGTCCGCGACCCGCGCTGTTTAATCAATTTGATCTGATCGAAATGCGCACAAATCATAAGATTCACACCCTCAAGCCAGGCTTAACTGGATGGGCACAGGTTAATGGCCGTGACGAATTAACATTATCACATAAAGTTGAATTAGATTTATACTATTTGAACAACGCTAATCTGTTATTTGATTTAAAGATTGTCTTTTTAACTGTCTATAAAGTTTTTAAAAGGGAAAGCGTATCGCACTAAGCCAAGTAAATCCTAAAATAATCGTTACTGGTGCAACGGGTTTTATTGGAAGTTCTTTTATCAATTCGTATTTTAGAAATTACATTATCAAGGCCGTAAGCCTATCAAAAACGCCAATCTCTGAAATTGATTTTAATGAAACACACGTAGTACTCCATACAAGCGGGCTGGTTCATAATAAGAGCGAGAAAAATTTTCAGAACTATGTTCGTGTGAATGTCACGCAGACAGTTAATCTGGCAAAACAGGCCCGATCTCAAAATGTGCGCCATTTCATATTCCTAAGCACATCGTCGGTATACGGAATTTCAAAAAAAGATGAATCCAATTTGAATTTAACTGAAAAGTCCGCTTGCCACCCGAATAACGCTTACGGCCGTAGTAAACTTATGGCCGAAAATGCGCTGACTGCCTTAAGCAACGATCATTTTATTGTCACGATAATCCGCTCACCCATGGTTTACGGTGCGGGTTGCAAGGGGAACTTAAAAACGTTGGCTCGCTTGATTAAAATTATTGGTCTGCTTCCTCTGAAGAATGCAGAAAACGAGAGAAGCTTAATTTATATTTTAAACCTGACTCATTTTATTGACATCGTTATAAGAAGAAAGATCGATGGGGTTCTCTTACCTCAGGATAAAAAGCCCATCAGTGTCAGCGAGCTTGCGTTCATTATTGCAAAGCTTGCAAATACGAGAATTTTGAATTTTAAATTACCGAAATTAATAAAACAAGTGCTCTATTGGCTATTCCCGCACTTCATGTCTAAACTTTATTCAAGTTTAAGCTATAATTCGATTTTAACGAATACAGTAACCGGCTACGTCCCACCCTATTCGACTGAAGAAGGCTTAAGAGCAATGATTGCTTCTATCTCAAACTGAAAACGTAATTGTGCCAGTTTTCGCGAACTCATATTTTCCTTTCTAATTTTATAAAATTTGAATATTCTATTCAAATGTTTGAGCACAAAAGAAAAACGCGTTTTGCACTTATTTTTACCGTCGTTTACACGTTTGTAATTCTTTGCTTTTTTCGGTTTTTTATAATACCGAAATTTGCAACTTCCGAAATGGGCGAAATCGTTGGCGACACGCTCGAGTACGCAAAAGCCGCAATATTCCAAGCCAATCAAATGAAGACTCAAGGCTGGAGCGTATTTCAGTTTCAACCCGATGGACATGGTTCTGCAGGAATTGCCAGTATTCTCTATTATTTTACTGGAACACTCGGTTGGGTGATTTTAGTAAATAGCCTCCTGCACATTATCTCCGTAACTGCCCTCTTCCAAATTCTTCGCTTATATTTCAGCGAAAAATCAGCACTCGCAGCCTGCGCTCCTTTTGCGCTATCTGTAGGAATGATGTACTGGTTTGCGGAGACCAATAAAGATTCTTACAGCATTTGCGGTATATTTTTATTTCTTCTTGGATATCTGCGAATCATTAACCCCGCTGCCTCGAGAAAGAAAAGTATTGCTAATCTACTTCAGAGCTTTTTAATTATGGCTGCAGGAATTAGCCTGATTTATCTGGTAAGGTCTTACTTACTTCAACTTATTTTTTATTGCCTAATAGCTAATTTTGCTTTCCTTCTTTTTAGCAAGGATCGAAAATTTTCCTTTATACGAAATTCCTTAGTGGTTCTATTCGTCCTAATCATTATAAAAATACCAGACTCGTCTCGTTCCGCGATTACATTTGAAAGATTCACTGACTTTAAATCCAATTCTCAGCTTTTAGGTTATGTGGAGAGTGCAGACACTGTGGCGAGCAAATGCCTAGCATACACAATGCAATTTCACACTTCATTCACTTTTCTTCCAGATTCATTAATTAAAAAATTTCAGGCCATATCTGGCCAGCGGTGCTTCAATCTTGCAGTTTTAACCTCAAATCCAAATCCTACGGTCGTGTTCGCTACCGTAGATTCAAATATTTTTTTTAAGTCAATCGAGGAGATATTGCTCTACATACCTAGGGCAATTCAGATAAGTTTTTTTCAGCCATGGCCAGATACCTGGATCCCCATGTTTAAACAAAAAACATCAATTATTTTGAAATTTCCCATCCCTGAATTGATTTTGTTTTACCTGACATTTCCGCTGCTTTTTTGCCTTCTTTTTATGCGTAAAATAAAATTAGAATTAATTATTTCACTCCTCACGGCTAGCGCGGTGCTTATATTTACAGGGCTAACCAGCCCCTTTCTTATTGTTAACAATCGCTATCGCTATCCGTGGTGGATATTTATTTTATCGGTTGCCATCGCTGCGAGTTTTGAAAATAGAAAATATTTTTTTCGCTTAAAAATAAAACCTAAAAAAACCTTATTGAATTCTGATGATAATTCATCAAATGAATAGTACGAAGCTTACGAAAGTGGTTCGTGTCGTAACTACACACGATGCAGCCACGTTTCATCTAAAAAATTATTTTCATTACCTTCCAAACACTTTTTCAACAATCGTACTGGGAGACAATGTAGAAAGCCTGGCTTCCTTTTATCCTTCGGTTCGATTTATTAACGTTCCAATAGCACGCGAAATTTCACCATTAAGAGATTTTTATGCATTGATATTATTAATTTTTATCTTTGCGAAAGAGAAGCCAGATGTTGTTCATTCGATTATGCCAAAAGCAGGGCTACTCTGCGCCCTAGCCGGCAGTCTGAGCCGAGTTCCTGTTCGAATACACACTTTTACCGGCCAGCGCTGGGCCACGGCTACCGGGCTCTCCAGGCACTTCTTAAAACTTCTTGATAAATTAGTTGTCAAACTCAATGTGGTAACTCTAACCGACAGCTACTCGCAGTCTCAATTTCTTTTTGAAAATGGAATTGATAATCATGGATCCCCACTTCCTGTTCTGCTTAAAGGCTCGCTGAGCGGGGTAAACCTGAACCAGTTCTCTAGAAAAGATGTAAGGCCTACCCGTCGTATAACACGTGACAAACTTGGAATTGGAGACGACGAAGTTGTGTTTCTATTCGTTGGGCGAAAATGCCGAGATAAGGGTGTCTTAGATCTCATCGAAGGATATTGTATTGCTTGCAGCCAGATAAAAAAAATTCGTCTTTTATTAGTTGGACCGGACGAATCGGACGGAATGATCGAAAATCTAATAACTTCATCGAACGCCGAGATCATTAACTTACCCAAAACTGAAAATCCAGAAATTTACTTCGCAGCTTCAGATATTTTCTGTCTTCCAAGCTACCGCGAAGGATTTGGAACAACAGTCATCGAAGCTGCAGCTATGGGACTTCCTAGTATCGGCACGAACATACCCGGACTTGTGGACTCAATTAAAAACGGAGTCACAGGAATACTTGTTCCTCCGGGAAATATTGCAGAATTGAGCAATGCCATGCTTACGTTGGCATCGGATACGGCGTTGCGTAATAAATTAAGTCAAGCTGCTTATGATAACGCAATTCATGATTACAATGGCGAAAATCATTTTGAAGAGTTAATCAGGCTTTACCAATCGAAGCTAAGCGTTAATTAAAGAAAATTTTTGCACCGGGCTTTTCAAATCACATTAATTAACACGCCTGTGTTGACCTGGCCGGTCATTACTGTAAATCTTGGGCGTCTTGGTACCGTAACGAAAAACATTAAAAAATAGGCATTCAGCATTGTGCAAACGGCATTATGTTTAAATAGCAGGAGCTACCATGATATCCGTGATTTTAGCAACCCATCGAGATGACAATTATATCGCGGATGCAGTTCAGTCTGTATTAAATCAAAACGAAGTTGTTTTTGAACTGCTACTGATTGCAAACAACTGCTCCTCGAGCTACTTCGAAAAGTTAAAAAAATTAACAGATCCTCGAATTCGGCTAATATCCACTAAAATACCGCAGCATGGATTTAATTTGAATTTCGGGATCGATCAGGCGAAGTACGAGTTGATTGCAAGAATGGATCAAGATGATTTAATGAAGCCCGATCGATTAAAATCCCAATACGATTTTTTTCAAAAAAACCCTGAAACCGGCGTGCTGGGCTCACAAGTCGAGTTTATTTCCGCGAGTGGCGAAGTTCTAGGTGTATCTAACTATCCAGTTGAAAATAACCAGATCAGGTCGAAATTTATTTTTAAGTCGGCATTTTGCCACCCGAGTGTGATGTTTCGAAAAGAAATCATTCTAAAGTACGGGGCGTATTCCGGCGGGCTTTTGTCTGAAGATTATGACCTTTGGTTACGGCTTCTAGAAAATAAAGATGTTATTTTTAGAAATTCAGAAAAAATACTACTCAGCTACCGAAAACATTCCCAATCAGCACAAGGTAATCCCCAATCTTATGCCGAAGTTGCAGGTCACTTTTTAAAAATGTTTTTGCTGCACCGTCGCCTGAGGTATTTTATCGGGTTATTGGTGGCTATCATCAAAGCATTAAAACGGGGAAATCGTGTTTGAAATTTTTAAAAAAACTAGGCGGCGGTCTAATCAATATGCAGGCTCACCTTATCCGCACTAATCCCAAGGAAAATTTTATGAATTTCCTGGATTCGAGTTTTACATATTGTGCTCTGTAAATAATCGGTGCTGGCTAGGGACATGAAGTAAAAAAGTTTCGCTTGATATTCAAAATTCTGATACACTGGTGCCATGGTAATCGGGAGTGGACAACTAGCACAGATTTTTAAAACCGGTGATTGGAACGATGTTTGCATTTTCGCAAGCGGAGTATCAAACTCAAGTTGCTCAGATCCACTCGAGTTTGAACGCGAAAAACAACTTCTCTTAGTTTCTCTTGAAAAAAATATACATAAAAAATTCGTTTATTTCAGCAGTTGCGCCTTGTCGGCACCTAGCTATCCCAAGAAGGATTATTATTTGCACAAGCAGAAAATGGAAAACTTAGTCAAACAAATTTCAGAAAAGTATTATATTTTTCGATTACCGCAACTGTTTGGTGACTTGGTACTTCATAAGACTTTAATAAATTTCATATACAATGCCATACAACGCGATCACGACTTCGATGTTTATAATCAAGCCTATCGCTACGTTATCGAGATCGAGGATGTTAAAACACTCGTGGAGGCATTTTTAAAATTTTCAGATGCTTGTCTGACAATAGATATTGCCAATCCCTATAGATATAGTGCAATCAGAATTGTACAGATTTTTGAAGAATTGCTGAGCAAAAAAGTTAAGTACACAATCATAAATAAGTACGATCAATATGAACTTGATTTGACGCAAATGAAAGCTTTTGTAAACAAGAACAATTTATTTATCGAATTCGGCGAAGATTATTTAATGAATAAATTAAAATTAAAATTGAGCAAATAACTAACTTTTATAGCTTGTTTCCCTGTTCCTAAGCACCTCTTGGAACTCGAACATAAATTCCTGGCCCGGCTGGGAGCTGGTTAGCTAAAATAAAGAAATCAAGCAATCGACTTTTTTGTTGATTTGAAATGAATAACTGAAAAAATTATCCCAAACAAGGCTAGGAAACAATTAACGCTAGCAAAAGTTATTGCTGCACCAACGACTCCTTGCGATTCAATCATTTTCGAAATCATAAAAAAGAAAATAACCACAGCACCTATATAGCACAAAAGCACGTACTTGGCCCTTCCAACCGAATTGAGATAAATTTCAGTTAAACCAAAGACCATATATCCGACGGCCGCAATGCCAAAAATTCTAATCAGAGTAATCACGATTGGATTCAAATTTTTATCTACGAAAAACTTTACAATTTCTTTCGCAAAAATAAAAAGAGGTAGATAATAAATGCAAGTCACACCTAAAATCCCGAAGAAACTCAGTAACAAAACTTTCTTCATACTTCTACCAGTCGCCTCTGCTTTTATCATGATTGGATACACCGTCGAAAAAACAGCATAGATTAAGAAATAAGCTCGTGCATTTAGATCTACTGCGAAAGAATAAGAACCAAATATATCCTTCGAAATTTTTTCGATGACAAAAACTTTATCTCCCATAACCAAAACAAAAGACAAAATCGAAGTGATTATTGATACCCATCCAATTTTAAGATTAGCTTTAAGTTGCTCCATACTTAATCTTGGACGGAAAGAATGGATACGAGTGAAAAAATAAAAATCCATTACTAACTTTAAAAGTGAACCAACTAATAAAAAATAAACGAATGTGGTATTCGCAGTCTTTATTTGAATTATGATCAAAAGCCCGAGGCCCTTCGTTAAATCCAACACGAAGCGATCTAAATTCATATGAAAAAGTTTTTCATGAGCCTGCAATCCAATTACAAAATACGAGGACAGAACTAAAAACATTATCGATATTAAAAAAATATAAACTTCGAAATGAAAAATGCCAGATCCAAAAATAAATAATGAAATACGTTCAAGAAAGAAATATCCGGTAACTCCGATTACCGCGCACAACAGAGCATAAAAGCTAAATCCACTATCAAAAATGAAATGTCGCTCCGGATCTGATTTTGCGAGAGCCCGGGTATATCGATAACCTAGCGCATACGAAAAACCTGCATCTAACAACGCTATAAATCCATGAATTGTCAAAAAGATGGCAATGATTGCGTACGACGACTCGCCTCGCGTTCTAATAAAAACTGGAATAGCAATTAGGTAAACTAGTGAAGTTAAAATTTTAAAAACAATGGAAGAAAGTAAGTTTCCTACTCGCTGCCTATGATTAATAATCAATCCTTTAATACTTTCAATTACCACTTGGACCAAATGTGTTGACGAATTAGGGCCGAAAGAAAAATCAATTTATTTTGCAGGAATAGTGGTGTTTTAATGTAGATCAGACCACGGATCCACTTGATGCGACTTTGCAAAGCTTCTATTTGGTTCATCTGCCTGCGGTAGCCAAGGTCAACAGGCACCCCTGCTTTGCTCAAGAATCGAACCGCGGGTCTTAACCAAAGACCTTTTTCGATTCCATGAATATAACTGAAGAATTGGTAGTTCGTACCCAAAAAGTCCTTGTACTTTTCCGAGCGAGGAACACTTTGCATTTCAAATTGCCACGCAGATTCGCCTCGCACTAGCAGATCCAAAAGCACATCTTTTTTCCACACGGCAAATAGTGCCGTTCGATAAGGCTCTTTTACTTCAAATCGGCCGACGTTTTCTTCAATCCATTTTTTTGGTACGGGATAGGGACGAAAACGGAAATAGTCTGGCCGGTATGTACTAATGATTTTTTTTAATTTTACGACGCTTTCACTTTTTACGTTTTCCGAAATAAGGGCGTCGTCAAACAGTACCAGTACATAGGGCTCACTGACCTGTTCCAATTGTTTTTTGAAACTTGAGGACCAATCTATGTCTATGCCAGACAATATAGTTTGATACTTTGAATGAGGCATTGTTTTCTGATTCGCTAACAAATAAACAGAAAAGGGACAAGAAGACCAATGCTTTTCAAATAGAGTAAAAAAGGGTTTCCACAAGTCCGAATATTTGTCACATGACAACACGACAACCGCAATATCCGCATTCCCCATCGACATTATTTTCTTAACCCGTAGAATTCAGAAATTGCTGAGGTGATATAATCAACTTCACTATCAGACAATTGATTCGATGAGGGAAGCCACAATCCCTTTTCGCCAATGAGGTTAGAAACAGGGTGATTTTCCGGCAAATTATATGCTTTCTGTTTATTTATTGGCGGATACATTATTCTCGTGCCTACATTTTTAGTCTTTAAATAATTCTGTAGTCCGGCTCGATCATCAGCCAAACAATCTATAAACCACGGAACCGTTATTTCCAAATCATGCCTAAATAACTTAATTCCATTCACCTCACTGAGTTTTTCAATGTAGCGCCTTGAGATTTCTTTTTTTCGTAGTACCCGGCTTGGCAACTTCTTCATTTGTTCTATCCCTAAACAGGCTTGCAGTTCTGTAAATTTAAAATTGTAACCAATCCAATCGTGGACATCGTTACCACCCCCTGATCGACCAAAATCTTTTAAACGCCGTAGCTTAAATGCAAGATCATCATCATTCGTAATTAAGCATCCACCTTGGCCGGTTGAAATAATTTTCGGTGCTGAAAATGAAAAACTACCAATTTGCCCGAATGTTCCGACGTGTCGACCGCTTGAATCATAAGAACCCAAGGATTGAGCTGAGTCTTCAATTAAAGAAATGTTATGTAACTTGCACAAATCAACAAACGCTTTGATCCCAACCTTTGGATAGCGACCATTTGCTGAAACCAAAATTATCGCTTTTGTTTTCGATGTTATAGCCTTTTTTGCGATCTCAATATCCATACAAAGGGTTTCTGGCTCGACATCAACAAATACAGGGACGGCGCCAATCATCTGCACAGAATTTGGTGTGGCCACCATCGTATAATTAGGAACAATAACTTCATCACCATGTTTTAGACCCAATGCCAATGCTGCTAATGTTAAACTAATGGTTCCATTATTGACTACGATGCAATGCTTCGCTTGAGTAAATTCGGCTATCATCATTTCAAATTTTTCAGTTCGCTTAAATTCAGTCATGAAGCCATTTTCATCTAGGTATTCTCGAATAGAGCGTTTCTCTTCTTCACCAAACCAGGGCTGCATTTGCATTATAAATTCCATAAAAACCTCACTTTTAGACTTTTATTTTGAAGACATGGTTTTAGAGACTATTGCAGAAGTTAAAATCGCCTGCGATCTAAGTCGGCACCTACATAAGGACCGTTTTTAACCTCAAGAACCTGCGTTCCATTTTCGTTTATAGTGTAGCCGTGACCTCCGCGAAGTAGAATGATGACGTCACCTTCAGATACAATTTGGTCCGCTATTTTCTGCTCTTTGGTATCAAAAATGTGAGCCGTAATCGAACCTTTCCGAACATAAATTACTTCTTGAGTCCACAAAACTTCACGTTTCACCTCATTATGAATATGGGCTAATAAATTCTTTCCTTTATCATATCCCCACGACCCAACTTGAATAAAATCAGAATCCTTAGAAAAGAAATTCAGGCCACCACTCCAAACTTCTTCGCTGGAAACGTGACGTGCTACAACTAATTCGCCATCCAAAAATTCTTTCATTCAATTATTCCTTTTTTCTAAGAATTGTTTTTCCAAATTCAAAATTGTCTTTTGATCTCGATCCTTAATAAACTTTGCCGGTATTCCTGCATACAGCCCCCATGGCCTTAAATCTTTTTTCGCCAAAGACAAGGCTCCGAGAGACGATCCTGGTCCGAATTTAACATTCGGCATAACCACCGACCCGGACCCAACAATGCAGTGAGTTCCAATTTCGATGGTGCCGTATTCAACCCGACCTTTAAATTCTTCATCCACTAGGGGCGTTGCTAAACCCGCCATATAATCGTCACTTCCCGCAGCAAGCACCACTTGCGGAGCTATAGTCGAAAACGATCGAAAATGAACCAGGCACTCCCGTCCACCAATAATTTTCGCACCCGATGCAATGTGAACAAACGATTCAATTTTTAAAGCTGTCGAAATATAACTAAAATCATCGATGATAACATTGTCACCAATTTCGACCAATTCGGGATAACGTATGCGCACCGTCTTGCCAATAATAACGTTACTTCCAATAGACTTTAACTTTGAAAGATCAAAAAAAATATTAGCGGACATTCTGAGTATACCATTCAATTGTTGAGACTATTCCGCTTCTTAAATCTAGTGTCGGCTGCCATCCAAGCAACTTAGCACCGCGCGAACCATCAACTGTTTTATAGGCAGCACCATCGGGTTTTGAAGTATCAAAAAAAAGATCACCGCGATAACCTACAATAGACTTTATCATTTCAGCTAAGTCTCGTATGGAAATTCCACTGGCTACGCCAATATTTATAAAGTTCGCGTTGGGTTCTATTCCCATTGCCTTTATCATAGCCACTGCTCCGTCATCTACATGCAACCACTCGCGTACTGGAGAACCGGTTCCCCAGACGATAACTTGATTTAAGTTTTCGCGTTTGGCTTTTACAATTTTCATGATCAAGGCACCAAGCGCATGGGATCTTTCTTCTTCGAAATGATCCTCGGGCCCATACATATTTGACAGAACAATATTCACAGTGTCTAAGTTGTGTTGTTTTGAATAGGCCCAAGATGCAAGCCATGAAGCTTTCCGGATAAGGCCATATACCAACACGGATTCATGTAATGGTCCATCCCAAATTTCTTCTTCTTTAAATAAAGTTGCGGCTGCAGGATAAACGCAGTTGGAAATAGGATTTACTACACGCTGCACACCAACTTCTTTCGCCGCGAAAAATAAGTTGTTGATCATTTCAGAATTATTTTTATAGAGATCTGCTGGATACTTATATCCAAATTGAATTCCACCAACGAAGGATGCACAATTCAAGATGTACTGGGGCTTTATTTTTTTGAAATGGCTAAGGGTCGCGCTTTGGTCTCGAAGGTCAAGTCCTAAAGATAAGGACGTTCTTTCAAATTCTGTGTTTTGGGACTCTAGCAATTTACAGACACGCTTTCCTAAAAAGCCAGTAGCGCCTAAAACTAAAATCATGTTTGCCCACCATAAGAATCAAATTTTAGATCGTACCTAACCATTTCAGAAATGAGTTGTTTAATGTCAACCTTTGGTGTCCAACCCAATTCCCGTCTTATTTTTTCTGGATTACCCCATAAAAACTCGACCTCCGCTGGCCGGTAATACTTCGGATCGATTTGTACCCTCAGTACATTTGTTAAATCATCATACCCTTTTTCACTAACTCCAGAACCTTCCCAACGTATTTTAATTTCAACCTCTGCGAAGGCCATCTCAACGAATTCACGAACAGTATAAACTTTCCCAGTGGCAACAACGTAATCTTTAGGCTCTGGGCATTGCAACATCATCCACATTGCTTGAACATAATCTTTTGCGTGCCCCCAGTCGCGCTTAGCATCCAAATTTCCTAAATTTATTACTTGCTGCTGCTGTTTTTTTATCTTGGCTACTGCCTTGGTAATTTTTTTTGTTACAAATGTTTCACCACGTCGCGGTGACTCATGATTAAATAAAATTCCATTGCAAGCGAACAATCCATAAGATTCGCGATAGTTAACTGTCACCCAATACGCATAAAGTTTCGCCGCACCATAGGGCGATTTTGGATAAAATGGTGTAGATTCCGATTGTGGCGCAGTATCAGGTAGCCCCCCGTAAAGCTCCGATGTCGATGCTTGGTAAAACTTTGTTTTAATTCCAAGATCCTTTATCGCATTCAATAGTCGAATTGTCCCAACAGCATCAACCTCTGCCGTGTATTCGGGAACCTCAAATGAAACCGCGACGTGGGACTGGGCTCCCAAATTATACACCTCATCGGGCTGAATTTTTAAAAGTAAAGTGTGAAGGTTGCTCGAATCTGTTAGATCACCGTGATATGTCTTGAACAGTGGGTTATCCATAAGATGTTCAATCCGAGCTGTAGTAAAAACTGACGAACGTCTTAAGATAGCGTGGACTTCATAACCTTTTTCGAGCAGGAGCTCGGCTAGATAAGAACCATCTTGGCCTGTAACTCCAGTGATAAATGCTTTCTTCATGCAGCCCTTGTTGTTGATGTTGAAATTCTAAGAAAAGCACAACATTACAATGTTAGTATGAAAAAATGCAAGATAAACGGTGCTGTTTCGCGGGCTGAAACTAGTCATAATAATCTAAGTATTTAAATGACGAACCATTCAAATCTTTCGCAGACAGCGTTGGTTGCTCGCCCAATTTCCAGTCAATTGCTAAATCGGGATCATTCCAAATTAGAATCTTTTCGTCAGCCGGCGTGTAGTATTCAGTAGTTTTGTAAAAAAATTCTGCCTGTTTTGACAAGGTAACAAACCCATGTGCAAAGCCTGGTGGTACCCATAACAATCTTTTGTTATCAGCACTTAAATGCACGCCATACCACTTGCCAAAAGTAGTTGAACTTTTACGCATATCAACAACGACATCATAAACTTTACCGACTAAAACACGCACCAATTTACCCTGCGGCCGATTATATTGATAGTGAAGTCCACGAAGCACCCCAAATATTGACAACGAGTGGTTGTCTTGGACAAACGAATAATTCGTATTAGTCAGCTCGTTGAAAACTTTTTGATTAAAACTTTCAAGGAAAAACCCTCGCGGATCTCCATGAATAACGGGCTCAAAAACAAAACAATCCTTAAGCGGAGTATCTATTTTTTTCAAGTAAGATTCTCTTTCGAAACTTGAAGAAGGTATTCACCATATTTATTTTTAATATAAGGTTGAGCTAAGCTTTGCAATTGCGCCGAAGTAATATAACCCATTCGATAGGAGACCTCTTCGGGGGCCGACACTTTTAATCCTTGTCTATGTTCTATGGTCTGAATAAATAAGCTAGCCTCTAAAAGACTTTCGTGCGTGCCCGTATCGAGCCACGCAAAGCCTCGGCCTAATGTTTTAACGCTAAGATTATCCTTTTCCAAGTACAAACGATTCAAATCTGTAATTTCAAGTTCGCCTCGTGATGAAGGTTTTAGTGATTTGGCATAATCCACAACTTTTTCGTCGTAAAAATACAGTCCTGTCACTGCAAGATTAGATTTTGGCTTTTTTGGTTTTTCCTCAATCGAAACCACCTTCATATCCGAATTTATCTCGGCTACCCCGTACCGTTCAGGATCCTGTACTTTGTAGACAAAAACCGTTGCTCCTGATTTCTTCGAACCTGCTTCTTGAAGTAACTGACTAAATCCCTGGCCGTAAAAAATATTGTCCCCTAAAATTAAGGCGCACCGCTCACCGCCGATAAAACTTTCTCCGATAATAAATGCCTGAGCTAACCCATCTGGCGAGGGCTGGGTAGCATAAGACAAACTGATTCCCCATTTTTTTCCATCTCCTAATAGTTGTTCGAAGCGCGGGGTATCTTGGGGTGTGGAAATAATTAAAATATCTTTTATTCCGGCCAACATCAAAGTTGAAAGCGGATAAAAAATCATTGGCTTGTCATAAATCGGTAACAACTGCTTACTAACCGCTATAGTTGCTGGGTAAAGTCTGGTGCCCGATCCCCCAGCTAAAATTATGCCCTTCATTTTCATCCTTTTTTCAATGGCTTATTTCGTAAACCATGTCTCATTTTCTAAATACCAACCGATGGTTTTTGCGACGCCAGTCTCGAACGTTTCCTTTGGCTTCCATCCAATTTCTTTTTCAATTTTTGTGGCATTAATTGCATAACGTTTATCATGGCCCAGTCGATCACTGACAAACTTTTTCTGAATAAGATAGCTTTTACCATCTGTGCGAGGCCTTTGAATATCCAGCGTTTTACAAATTATCTCAACAACTTCAATATTCTTTTTTTCATTCCAACCGCCGATATTATAAGTTTCCCCAATTCGCCCCTTTTCTAAAACGATTGCAATGGCTTCGCAGTGGTCTGTGACATAAAGCCAATCACGAATATTGGACCCATCGCCGTAAATTGGTAAATCTTTTCCGTTCAAGCAATTCTGTAAAATTAATGGAATTAGTTTTTCAGGGTATTGATAAGGGCCGTAATTATTGGAGCAATTCGTGGTCAAAACCGGAAGACCATAAGTGTGATGATAGGCTCGGACTAAGTGATCGCTAGAGGCTTTTGACGCCGAGTAAGGGCTATTTGGCGCGTAGGGTGTTGTTTCCGAGAAAGCAGGGTCATTTAATTCTAAGCTACCATATACCTCATCGGTCGAAACATGCAAAAAACGGAATTTATTTTTCTCTTCGGCACCAAGGTCAGTCCAGTAGGCTTTTGCACACTGAAGTAAATTAAAAGTACCAACAATGTTTGTTTGCACAAAATCGGCGGGCCCATGAATTGAACGATCCACATGACTTTCTGCTGCAAAATTTAGAATAGCTCTTGGCTTGTGCTGTTTGAATAAAGCAGTAACTCCGGCAGTATCACAAATATCTGTTCGCGAAAAAAAATAGCTTTTGCTAGATGATAAGCTCATCAAATTTTTCTGGTTCCCCGCGTAAGTTAATTTATCAATGTTAACCACAGGTTCTTTGTTTTTTTTAAACCAATTTAAAATAAAATTTGAGCCAATAAAGCCGGCGCCGCCTGTTACAAAGATCATAATTAATTATAGTTATTGAGCTCAGATACAATGTCAAAGGCAACCGATATAATTAAGTCGATTTTAAAGCGTATTCATAAGTAGTTTTAAGCTTTCACCCCACTCAGTCAACTCAGTGCCGAAAGTTGATTTAAGCTTGCCAGAAGACATCAGGGAAAATCGCGGCCTTTTAGCAGCACTTATAAACTCAATGGAGTTAATTGGAAGTACAGATTTAGAAATAATTTTGAATTTTTCGGGTCTTTTTCCAGCTAAATCAAAAATGCAGGTTGCGAACTCGTACCAATTCGTTTCACCCAGTGGTGTCATATGATATGTTCCGCACTTATCAGGCAGCTGCTTGTCTTTTAGAATTTGCCAAACTGCGGAAGCTATTTCATGGCTGCCGGTGGGTGTCCCGATTTGATCACTAACTATTTTTAACTCATTTCGCTCTTGACCCAGTTTCAGCATCGTTTTTAAAAAATTATGACCGTAAGCCCCGTAAACCCAACTAACGCGAAAAATTTGATGGCGGCATCCTGAATCAAATAAATTTTTATCGCCAACAGATTTCGTAAGGCCATAATAATTTACAGGATCTATTTTGTCGGTCTCGACATAGGGTTTCCTTTTATTTCCATCAAACACGTAGTCTGTCGAAAAATGCGTGACCGAAGCTTGAATTTTCTTAGCTACTTCGCCAATAATTCCAGGCATAATTCCATTTACCTGAAGCGCCGTCTGTTTTTCACTCTCCGCTTTGTCCACGGCCGTATAAGCCACTGCATTTATAATATGCGTCGGTTTGTAGTCACGAATAATTTCTACAACTTGATCTGGGTTATTAAAGTCAGCATCAACGCGGCCCACTTGACGGACCTCTCGATTGTTCAGGGTTATTTTTTTAAACTCGCTGGCTAGCTGACCATTTTCGCCAAAAATTAGAATCTTCATATTATCTACATTTCGATCGCATGAAAGAAAGTAATCCTTCTTTTAAATCATCCCGCATTAAGGCAACTTCTATATTCGCAAGAAGTAATCCTAATTTATCACCCGCATCGAATCGCTGGCAGCCGAAGCTGTAGGCATTCAATGAACCTCTGGCGGCTAAATTATTCATTGCATCACTAAGCTGAAATTCACCATTATACCCTGCGGTGATAGTATCTAACTCATTCATAATTTCGGACGTAAAAACATAACGCCCTGGCAAGGCCCATAAAGAGGGTGCCTTCGAACCTTGGGGCTTTTCAATAACCCCGAAAACTTTTTTCCCCAAGCTTAAATCTGTCAAATTTTTTTCTTTAAGGTCGACGATTCCATATTTATGCGTTTCATTTTCTAATACCGGAAGCACCCAGACACTGCTACTTTCAGTTTCTTCGCTGCGGTTGATTAAAAATTTTGTTACGTTTTGATCTTCACTTTTTGAGATCGTTATTTCATCCCCTAATAACACTGCAAACGGTTCGGCACCGGTTACGACTCGTGCGCAATGAACGGCGTGACCAAGGCCTGAAGCACTTTTCTGGCGAATTGAAACAATGTTTACTGAATTTCTTATTCGATTTATTTCTTCGATTAAGTGCTGTTTGCCATCTTTAACCAATTTGTCTTCGAGCTCATAACTAATATCAAAAAAATCTTCGATAGCCGTCTTTCCTCGACCTTGAATTAATACAATATCTTCGACACCTGCCTGAATAGCTTCCTCGATCACATACATAATAATGGGCTTATCGACGATCGGAAGCATTTCCTTAGGAATTGTTTTAGTTGCTGGAAAAAATCGTGTGCCCAATCCCGCAGCTGGAATAATTGCTTTCGTAATTTTTTTCATTAACCGAACCTTCCCGTAATGTAATTTTCTGTTTTTTGGTGCTTTGGATTTGTAAAAATCTGTGCACTTTCACCAAACTCAATAAGTTCCCCCAGATACATGAAGGCGGTGTAATCTGCGGTTCTTGCGGCTTGATGCAAATTATGCGTGACCATAATGATGGAGACAGATCTTTTCAAATTTCCCACCAGTTCTTCAATGTGCGCTGTCGAAATAGGATCCAGCGCCGAGGTAGGTTCATCCAATAACAAAATATCGGGCTCTGTAGCCAGAGCTCTGGCTATACAAAGCCGCTGCTGCTGACCTCCAGACAATGCGCCAGCACCAGAGTTTAAACGATCCGAGACTTCTTTCCACAAACCCGCAAGCTTTAGTGACTCTTCCACTTTTTCATCAATAAAGGATTTCTTTTTTACACCGCGAATTCTTAGACCGTACGCAATATTCTCATAAATACTTTTCGGAAATGGGTTCGGCTTTTGAAATACCATCCCAATTTTCATGCGAACTTCAATGGCGTCCAGCGATGTAGATAAAATATTGACCGCATCGGGATACAACATAATTTGACCATCGTAATTTACGCTACCATACAAATCGTGCATGCGATTAAAACAACGCAAGAGAGTCGTTTTACCGCACCCCGAAGGGCCAATGAGCGCAGTAATTTTGTTTTCATGAATGGGTAAGTTCACTGCTTTGAGCACAAGCTTATCCGCAGAATAACTAAAGTTAAGATTGATAGCTTCTGCTTTTTTGAGCGCTAAGGGATTTGAATTTTCAGCTTTCATTTCCTGCCATAATCATCTTGGTAGCGTACAATATCGCTTTCCTCGAACGACGTTCCAACCTGGACCTCAATAAATTCAACAATGTTCACCGAAAAGTTAATGATCCGATGTTTCGCTTTTCTGGGAATAAAAATATGCTGACCCTGAATCACATTGTGATCAACTCCATCGATTACAACAGTTGCCTCACCTTTAAGTATCACCCAATGTTCCGCACGATTTTCGTGAGACTGGTAAGACAGCTTTTGCCCAGGATCGACCGTTATTACTTTCGATTTAAAATACTTTTCATCTCGCAAAACTTCAAAACGACCCCACGGTCTGATTTCAAAATTTCGTTCGTCAACTGCCTTTTTTTGAACTGGTTTAATCCTTTCAACAAGCTCTTTCACTTTTTGGGATTCACCTTTTTGACAAACTAAAAGCGCATCAGCGGTGTCAACAATGATCAGATCCTGAACACCGACAAGACCGTATACTTTTTTTTCCGATGAAAAGACCACTGAACCTGTTGATTCGATACCCACCGGTTGCTGACTCAGTGGTAACTTTTCACCGTCTGAATTAATCTGGTCAATCACATCCCAAGACCCCAAATCACTCCAACCGATATCGCAAGGCACACAATCTAAATCAGCTGCATTCAACTTTTCAATGATCGCGTAATCAAAAGAAATACTTTTCATGTTTGAATAAATTTCTTTTAAGTTAGACAAATCTAACTTTAAGTTCGAAATCATTTTCCACATTTCAGGCTGATGAGTTTCGAACTCTTGAATCATGCGACTGACTTTGAATATGAATATTCCCGCATTCCAAAAATAACTTCCGTCTTGAATAAACTTTTGTGCCGTTTGATGGTCTGGTTTTTCATGAAATTTTAAAACGCCGCTGACTTGACCTAAAGTGGCCGCATTGACCTGAATATAACCGAAACCGGTTTCAACTCGGTCTGGGCGTATACCTAAGATAGCAACTTTTCCAGATTCTGCAGCTTTTACTGCTGTGGCAATGGCATTTTCGAATTCACTAGATTTCGTAATCAGCGCATCGGAAGAAAAAACACCGCAAATTTGTTCGGAGGCTCCTGTTAATTCCAAAAAGCGGCACGCAAGCGCTACTGCAGGAGCAGTATTTTTTCCTTCTGTTTCATAAATAATCTGGCGGATTTTAAAATTATGGTTAGCAATTTCTTTTTCAGTTAACACTCGCAATTTCTCTGACGTTACAATCAAAGGATCTTCGTAACAGCGAAGGCGCTTTAAAGTCATTGTCTGCAAAGACTCATCTAGCAAATTACAAAATTGCTTCGGGTAGCTAACACGCGAAACCGGCCATAAACGCGTGCCGCTTCCACCACTCAATACAACAGGTATCAACTTCATTCTCTAAAATTGCCTGCATTTATTCCGATGAGCAAGAATTTTGGCTTATGTATTGCTTTCCTTATAATTAAGTCAGAATCCTGTGTCAGTTAGGCTCCAAAAACCTAGCTTTCTCAGTTTTTTGCTTTGAAAATAACCACACATGAAATCCGGGGGGATTAAATGAAAAAAGTTTTGTTAGCATTCGGAGCACTTTTAGCACTCTCAGCACAATCCTACGCTCAAAGCGTCGCCATCCGCGGAGTTCGGTTAGTGGGTTCAGGCTGTAGTAATTCAACGGCTAGTGCCATAACGACATCTGACGGTCAGACACTTTCCGTTTTATTTGATCATTACTCCGTTGAAATCGGTCAAGGCTCAGCAAATCCAGCAGCCACTAGTTTACAAAAAGATTGTCATGTTTTAATCGACGTCGATGTCCCTCCCAACATGCAATTTGGATTGCAACAAACTGATTACCGCGGGTTCGCCGCCATACCGGCATCAGCCTGGGGTTTCCACCGCTTCACTCAAATAGTTCCAAATCAAGCAGTACCGTCCGCGCGAGAAGCCACTATCAAGGGACCAACCAGCGGAGACTACGCAGTCACAGTGATGCAAAAGCCAGGACGATTCGTTTACACGACTTGCAACAGACCATCACAAACAATCGACTTGTTATCGCAATTAGCAGTTAATTACTATCCGAACACAATTGATCGAAGCTTAGCTACGATCAATTTAGATTCGGTTGATACCGGCGTACATTCTAGTTTCAAATTAAGTTGGAGACGCTGTCGATAAGTTTGCTAAACAAACTTATCGAAGAAGTATGATTACACCTATTGCGTAAACGAAGATTCACGCAAAAAACTATAAAAGTCTCCGACAGCCCTCCTGAAAAGTAATCTTTTCAGGAGGTACCAACGAACTACTATACTCGTTTAAAAAAATGAGAAAAAAAGAGGCGGCAGTCTTACCCAGACCCCCGCAAATAACGAAGACCGTGCTAATTAAAAAGCGCCTTAGCTCGACGAATATCTTCCACAAAACTTCTTATCTGCACCTGCACGTGATCAATTTTTTGAACAATAGAATTAAAATCTTTTTCTTTTTTGAAAGCAAACTTCACATCTTTTAAGGCCTGACGTGCCCCTTCGATCGAGAATTTATCGCGGTATAAGAGCTTACGAATAAGGAATGCATTTTCAACATCTTTTTTAGTAAATAATCTTTGATTATTCGACGCTTTTTTGGGATTTAATAAATCAAATTCTTGTTCCCAATATCTTAAAACGTATTGTTTGATTCCTAAAAGATCAGCCACATCTCCGATTTTAAAACCAAAACGATCCGGAATAGTCGCGATTTCAGCCATTAACTCATCATCCACTAAAACATGCGGCATCGATGAAGCTTCGGCTTTTATTTCCGAGCTGGCTGTTAGCATTTCAGTTTTTAAAATCGTGGATTCAACTGAATTTTCAATAAACTTATCTTGAAGATCTAGAACTTCGTCGGCGGCGACCTTAGATTCAGTGACTTCAATATCGTTATTTTCATTCGTCATCATCATCATCCTTTAAATGGGCGTATTCTTCGCCATTCAGCATAGCTTTTAGAACTTGGCTCGCGCGAAAAGTAAGAACTCTACGGGCTGAAATTTTGATTTGCTCACCCGTCTGCGGATTTCTTCCGACGCGTTCATTTTTTCCACGCACCATGAAGTTGCCAAATCCTGAGATTTTTACTTTATCACCATTTTGAAGAGTATTTTTTAAAGAATTAAAAACCATTTCGACAAGTTCGCTGGCTTCCTTTTTAGAAAACCCAATCTTTTCATAAACTTTTTCGACAATATCTGCTTTTGTTACAGTAGAATGTCCGACGTTTTGCCCTGCCATGTTTAAACCACCCTTATCAAAAGCGTAGCAAGTCTTTGAAATGAATCAAGTTTATGAAAAATTTAATCACTATTAACGCTTTATGTTACTAACGAAGTGTCGCTCCAAGGCTTTTCTGAGCCTGATCCACGATTTTTTGCGTTAAATTTTGAATTTCGACATCGGTCAGTTGGGCCTGATAACTTTGGAACTCGACCTTTAAGGCGACTGATTTTTTACCGTGTGGCAGCTTATCCCCTTCGTAAATATCAAAAATTCGAAGCTGTTTTAAATTCGCACCAGCCATTTTTTTAACTTCCTTCAGCAAATCACCGGCGGCTATTTTTGCATCCATGACGAATGCAAAATCTCTTTCGATCGCCTGAAACGCTGATAAAGTTTTAAACTTTTTGGGGCGTGGCTGACCGGTTAGAAGCTGCTGCAGATCGATTTCAGCAACGGCCGCATCTGATCTGATTTTTTTCTGCGCTAGCCACCCCGGATGAAGTGTTCCGACAAAACCAACATTCTTACCTTCAACGGTTAAGGTGGCCCATTGACCTTGATGTAAAAATGCCGGAGCCTTTTCGCTAGTTCCCCAAGTGAAAGAGCTGATCTGGTAAAAATTTAATGCTTTTTCAATGGCTGCTTTTATTTGAAAAACATGGGGCGTTTGATTTTTATACACACCGATATCTTCACCCCAACTGAGAAGACTTAAATGTAATTTTTCTTTAAACTGACCTTCACTTTTAAAAAAAACATTCCCCACTTCAAATAATTTACCCTGATGATTTCCAGCGTGAACATTCGTAAATAAATTCTGCGCCAATCCATAAGTCACTAACCGGCGCATAGAATTAAGTTCTTCGCTAAGGGGGTTTCTTAAGTAGATAGATTCTGAATCAATTCTTAACCCGGTTGTCTGAACTGATTCCGGGGTTTTAATAAAGTTATCTTCCTCTTTTTGATTTACGAAAGCATAATTAAACGCTCCTGAAAACCCTTGGGCACGAAGAACTTGACTGACTTTTTGAGTCTCCGAATAGTAAAAGTCATGAGCCAAGGGCTCTGAATTAAAAACCGGAATTTTTTCCTGGATATGTTCGTAACCATGAAGCCGAGCGTACTCTTCAACTAAATCCATATCCGTACTTAAATCAAAACGAAATAACGGCGGCGTTACCTTAAAAGTTCCCGCCCCCAAGGATTCTACCTGGCACTGCAGCCCTATTAAATACTGGACTAAAAGTTTTTCATCGGCTGCATAACCCAAACGATCCGTTACAGTTTGAAGCGACAGTGGAATGGCTGATTTGGTAATAGGATGAGGATAAAAATCATAGGGCTTATCAAAAGACTCGCCACCCGCAACTTGTTGAATCAGATAAGCCGCGCGATCTAAAATTTTCAACGTCGAGCTCGGATCCACGCCCCTTGAAAATCGGTAGGCAGAGTCTGTTTCAATTCCGTGCGTGCGTGATGATTTACGCACGCTCATCGGTTGAAAATAGGCACTTTCTAAAAAGATATTTTTTGTTTTTTCGGAAACTCCAGAGTTTAGTCCACCAATCACGCCCGCTAAAGCCACTGGTTTCTCGGAATCACAGATAAGCAACTCATCCCCTTTAAAAGTAATTTCCTGCTCTTTTAAGGTTTTAAATTTTTCACCCATCTTCGACGTGCGCACAATGATTTTACTTCCGGCGATGGTGTCCGCATCAAAGGCATGTAAAGGCTGTCCCATTTCCAGCATCACGTAATTTGTAACATCAACAACATTATTAATCGAATTTAAACCAACGGCTTCTAATTTTTTTACAAGCCACTCGGGGCTTGGGCTAATTTTTACATTTGCTATATAGCGCCCACAGTAGCGCGGACATAATTCAGAATTTTCAATTTTCAGCGAAATTTTATCTTGCGTGGAAAGAGTCGTAAACTTTTTTTGGACTTCCGGATTTTTCACTGGTTTATTAATTAAACATCCAATTTCTCGCGCTAATCCAAAGTGACTTAAGCAGTCCGCACGGTTGGGAGTCACTTTGAGTTCAAAAGTGGTATCATCAAGTCCAGCATATTCCGCGTAACTTTTTCCAACGGGTGCCGTAGGGTCTAGAATAATAATGCCGTCATGACCTTCTCCCAATCCTAGCTCTTTCGACGAACACAGCATTCCCAGACTTTCAACGTCTCTGATTTTAGATTTTTTAATGGCGAAATTTCCTGGAAGAATTGCACCTGGTAAGGCCACAACAACTTTGTCACCGGTTTTATGGTTTTGGGCTCCGCAAACGATTTGCGTCACTTCGCCATTTCCAATTTCCACCTGACATAAAGACAGCTTATCGGCATTAGGATGTTTGTCCTTTATCTGAATTTTACCGATGACCACATGGCGAAGATCTTTGGCTTCATCATGAATCTCTTCGACCTCTAAACCCACTTTTGTTAGTAGATCAGCCAGTGCCATCGGCTTTGCGAAGTAGTCTGTGATATCAACAAATTCATGAATCCATTTTAATGAAATTTTCATATCTTATTTACCCAATTTTTCTTAAAACTGTTTTAAAAAGCGGACGTCATTTTGCGGAAATAATCGAATGTCATCGACCCCGTATTTGATGATGGCCATACGTTCCACACCAAAACCGAAGGCAAAACCTTGCCACCGAGGATATTCGACTTTAGCAAATTCAAAAACTTTCGGGTTTATTAATCCGCACCCACCAATTTCAATCCAGCCCGACTGTTTACACAAAGAACACCCACTGCCTTTACAGATCGGACACGAACAATCGACTTCTGCCGATGGTTCCGTGAACGGAAAAAAGCTAGGGCGAAACCGCGTTTTTAATCCTGGACCAAAAAATTCTTTCACGAAATAAGAAATCGTTCCTTTAAGATCTGACATCGAAACTTTTTCATCGACACACATTCCTTCGATCTGATGAAAATTCGGAAGATGAGAAATATCACTATCGCAGCGAAACACAGGACCTGTTCCGATAATTCGAAGGGGTGGTTTTTCATTTTCTAACGAGTGAATTTGTATGGGTGAGGTGTGTGTTCGAAGAACGTGAGTTTCATCCACGAAAAAAGTATCTTGCATATCCCGTGCTGGATGATTTTTAGGTATGTTTAACGCCTCAAAATTATAATAATCTTTTTCAATCAACGGACCTGTACGAAGAGCATAACCCAAGCGCGCCATGATACCGAAAATCTCGTTCGTCACTTTATGAATGGGATGTTCGTTACCGACAGGACTGTTTTCTACCGGGATCGTTAAATCCAGCTTTTCACTGAGCATTTTGGAATTGATTTCTTTATTTTTTAAAAGCTCTTCTGTTTCGGAGTAAAGTTTTTCAAGCTCAGACTTCACTTCATTCACTAGTTTACCAAATAGTGGTTTTTCTTCTTTGGGTAAAGTTGCCATCAGTTTCATGGTCTCAGTCAGAGCGCCGCTTTTTCCTAAAAATTGAACTTTCGCGTTGTAAAGCTCGGTCGAGTTTCCGGCCTCTTGAAAAGCTTTCAAAGCCTGCTGCTTAATTTCATTTAATTGAGTTTGTGACATAGGTTTTAGTATCTAAAATATTTTTAGTCTTTTCAAGTATTTAGCTGTATGTTAGCGTCCCTTCCGTGGCGCATAAAAATAAGCAAAATTACAGTCCCTACAAGGCTCGTGTTCAAAATGCAGGTCATTCTTTGACCGAACAGAAATCTGTAGCCCCCAGAAGCTTTAAGGCCGAGAAAATCTATTCTGTGGAAGAAGCGAATGATCGCCTTGCCGACATCTTTCGCAACCATAACTTTACCTGCAGCCATGCAGAACGCCAAAAATTAGCCCACTTCTACCATCTATTAATGCAAAACCAAGAACATCAGAATTTTACTCGCCTGTTGAAAATAAAAGACGTCGCCATCAAACACTTCATCGATTCGCTGATTATTACCGAACTTTGTGAATTACAATTCCCGCTACTTGATTTAGGCACCGGACCCGGGCTTCCAGGCATCCCGTTAAAAATTCGTTTTCCTGATCAACAAATTATTCTCGCAGAAGGCGTTCAAAAAAGAGTCGAATTTTTAAAAATCGCACGTGAGCAACTGGGTTTAAAAAAATTAGATATCATCGGTCGAAATATCAATGAGCATTTTGTTTATCCTGTTCAAGCCGTCATTACCCGTGCGGTCGAGGACATCCCCAACACACTTCGAAATGTACTCAGTTGCCTGCAACAAGGCGGTCGTATTTATTTTATGAAGGGGCCTGGGGTTGATCCTGAACTTAAATTAATTCCCGAAGAATTGAAAGAGTTCTACGTGCTCGAAAAAGATATTGCCTATGATTTAAAGCACACGCAAAACCATCGCCGGCTAGTTATATTTAAAAAAATAAAAAATGCTCCGCTACCGGATGATCCTGATGAAGAGGTTGAATAATGCCCACTCAAATTATTACTTCAGATAGCAATGAAAAACTAAAACTGTTTAAATCCCTGCTGACTTCTAAAGGAATCAAAGAACATAAAAAATTTATTTTCAGCGGTGAAAAGCTTATCGAAGAGTATTTTTCTCAAAACTTAATGCGCTTTAAAACGACCTGTCTTATTTTTGATAAAGACGAATGGCCCTCTTTTCTTGATAAAATTCCTGCTGAAAAAGAAATTCAGAAAATAGTTGTTCCTTCATCTGCTTTTAAAGATTTAGACGTCGTCGGTACTCATAGACCTTTATTAGTTTTAGAATATAAAGACTTTGAAATTAAAAACCTTCAAGTCAATCCCATCGATCTCGAACTTATTTGTCCTTTAGGTGACCCTCGAAATTTAGGAGCCCTTGTTCGCTCAGCCGTTGGACTTGGCGTTCACGAAATCATTTTAACTCAAGAGTCGGCTCATCCGTACCTGCCACAGTCAGTGAAGTCATCCGCGGGCGCAATCTTGTACGCAAACTTTAAGAAAACAGATTTCAGGATTAATCAAATTCCCGTGGTCGGCGAAAATTTTGCTTTAGATCTTACGGGTAAAAATATATCAAGCGTCAAATGGCCTTCAAACTTACGACTTTGGGTCGGCGAAGAAGGACCCGGCTTAACTTTAAATCCAGCCCAAGAAGAAACGCTTCAAAAGATTTCGATTCCCATTCAGCGCGTGGAATCTTTAAACGCCATGGTTTCATCCACGCTAGCGATTTGGGAATGGAAAAAAGGCAATTCGAAGTCTGTTTAGTAAAGCGTGATCAGGACTTAATTCAACTAATAGCGGCGAATAAGCCAAACGCGGTAAAACGCTTCAAGAACAATCTTCAATGACATTTTGCTGTGTCCCACGCGACGATCTTCAAAAGTAATCGGCACTTCAGTGACCTGAAAACCTTTTTTCTTCGCTTTGTATTTGAGCTCAATTTGAAAACTGTATCCGTTTGATTGAATAGAATCTAACCCGATAGCTTCCAAAACATGACTTTGCCAGGCGTTAAATCCGCCCGTCCAATCCTGCAGCGGATAACCTAGAATAGCGCGCGAATAAATACCACCACCGCGCGAAATCAATTTTCGAATAAAGCCCCAGTTAACCGTGGCGCCACCGGGAACATACCGAGACCCTACAACAACATGAGAATGTTCAATCTGAGAAAGTAGCTTCAAAAGATCTGAAGGCGAATGTGAAAAATCCGCATCCATTTCAACAAGTGCTTGATACAGATTCTGAAGCCCCCACTTGAAGCCTGCGATGTAGGCTTTCCCCAGGCCGTTTTTTTCTTTTCTTTTCAAGAGATAAACTCGCGGATGGGTCAGTAAAAAAGTCTGGACCCAGTCTGCTGTTCCATCGGGTGACGAATCATCAACAACAAGCACATCAAAAGACGTCGGTAAATTCATTAATGCCGGAAGCAGTAATTGAATGTTTTCGATCTCATTGTATGTTGGAATTATAACAAGTTTTTTCATATTTTTTTCTCGGCTTATTCTTCGGCGCACGAAATAAGAGGAAATGGAAAATCTACCGGTTTGTGCTTCCAAAGACTTAACATAAAACCACCCGCTCCGGAACCCGTTAACTTCACGGCAAGGGCTCCGCCGTCTCGAAGTTTTTTCTCATGAGCAATGACTGCCGGAGTGACTAATCCCCAATCATAAAAACAACTGTGGGCCCGATTCATGGCGTCGATCCACTTTTCAGACTGAGGCTGCTGAAGTAACGTTAAAAAATCACTGACCGCGTGTTTCATTTTCTCATCGATGATTTTAGCTAATCTAGCGTCATGAATCCAAAGTTCTTTCACCTGCTGAACGCACTCTTTGGTAATTCCTTTTTCACCAGTATGGGATAAGTACAAGGCTGGAAGTTGCGAATGCGGAATTTCTTTAGGTCCTTTTTCTCGAGAAAAAAGTAAGGGTTTACGAGTTAACACCACCGCAATGTCGACCCCACTACTTTCACCATGAAAAATATTTTCAAGTTCACGAGCGAATTCATACATTTCGCCAACAGCGAGGTAGCCAAAATGATGAAAGAACTCAGTTACCGCTACACATAAAGTGGCGGAGGCTCCCATGCCGGCACCGAATAAAATATTCGATTTTAAGCGTACCGTTCCTGGAATACTTAAGCGATCAATTTTTAGTCTCAAAAAGGCCTGATCAAAGACCGAATGCACGATCTGATTTATTTCGCCCGAATTAATTCCACCCAGTTCAATGTTAAAAGCCGTTTCGGTTTTGTAATAAAATATTTCGAGAAACTGACTGCTCAGTGGAAATACCAAAGCGTCTCCACCGCGAAGAACTGCGTGTTCGCCGGCTAAAATCCACTTTCCCGGAATTTTTTTATAAAATTGGACGTGTGGAAGATTAGATTTTGTCATCGTAACCTTCATCGGACCAAACGGCGTAGTGATTTAAAAAGTGGGCTTTCAAACGATCATATATTTCTTTTTGATCCGTACGGTACAAAAGATGAATATTACTTCCAGCGTCCATGGTGACTAAAGGACCATCACCGTTTTTTTGCCAGAATTCTAAAAGCTGAGCCAGTACTTTTTGGGAATCGCCATTCATATACATAAAAGGCGGCTTCGAGGTGTGAAACAGAACGTGCATATCCCACATTTCGTTCCAACAAATATCAAAGCTTTCGGACCATTTTTTCGCTTTCAAAGCAGAGACTAAATTTATAAAACGGGCCTCTGCGCGCTCGGGGCGACCAAGAAATAACTCAGAGGATAAAACCTTTTGATGAGCCTGACTCGAGGAAACAAGTTTAGATTTCTCATCACACAAAATCACTTGGTGTCGAAGATTTTTGAAAGGTAATTCGATGGCTTTGACTTCGGCAAGAGACCAAACAGCCCATGGAGAAAAAAATGACCGGCAAGAGGAACCAGATCCTTTTTTAGACAAAAAGGCTAATGTTTCAACTGATAGGACTTCTTGATTTGAATTTCGATCGACTTCCTTCGCCCAGTGCGCAACTGCCAAAGTTAAAGCCGCAAAGCTGGAAGCTGAACTTGCCAAGCCACAGTCCGAGGGAAAATTATTTGCGGATTCGACTTCAAAATAATTTTTAATGTTTAATTTTTCCTTCAAGAAATGCAGATGCCTAATAAATTTATTTTTTCCATGTTCTGAAAGAGTCATCGGTCTTAAGTCGGCGCGTTCTAGCAGGGCCCATTGGTCCTCTTTTAATTGAGGGTTAGCTTTTAGTCGCACATAGGTTCTTAAATGTTCAAGTGTATAGGAGATTGAAGCATTACACGGCAAGTTCAAAACAGGATCCGTCTTACCCATATATTTAATCAGCGCAATATTTGAAGGGGCTGAAGCTTCAACCCACATGATGTTGACTCCGCATATTTGGAACAAAGCCAAGGCATTGGGATTTGATCCCCGGAACTAAATTACTACTTGTACTTTTAATTTGTAATTTTAAATGAACTAGCTTTTCCTGAACCGCTGCAGTTCTAGAACTTTCGCAAAGAACAGCAATAACATCTGTCCCCATCGCCCCGCAGGGTTTCGCACAAAGAACGTCGGAATCCGCTTCGATCATTTGCTTTAATTCGAAAGCTGGCGCGGACATAAAACCCGAGGCTTTTAAAAAAGTAGACCATTCCTTCAGCCCCCGAATAAAATCATCGGCCTGATTTTTTTCATAAAGCTCTACAACGGGATCTGAAACTTTGGGAAATTGGCTTATCTTTTTTAAATCCAATGTTTGCAAATGCTCATGGGTCTTTATTTTATTCCCAGTTGAAACTAAAATAAAATCATACCCCTTCATTTTCCAGCCAAGTTCAGAATATTTATTTTCACGACTATCAAAAAGTGTAACGTTTCCAAAATACTGAATTGCTAAATCCAAACCGCTGGCTTCTGCACCACTCTCTCGGCTCAGAATTTGGTAAAGTTCACGAATTTTTTCAAATGAAATTTCATTCTTTAGTAACCAAGGGATAAGGACGGACATAAATTCTGCGGTCGATTTGCCGAAGCCTCCACACGCCCCAAAACCATCAGTTAACTGAAACCTAAACTTCTTAAATTCAGAGGCGATGTCGCCGCGAGGATTTTTTTGAGTAAAAGATCGCGAGAGATGCCCCGCAGGGCTATCTGGTGAAAAAGATATATCTCCCGACGAACTATTTTCAGTTACTGCATATTCAGCTAGAAACCCTGGACCCGTCGCAAGACCGATAACCGAACCACCAACAAGAGCCGAGTATTCTCCCAGTAAAAAAGTTTTTCCTGGAACTAAAAATTTCATTTGTTGAACTGTTCTTTTCTTAAATCACGTAAAACTTCAATCGCATTCGAAAGTGAAATTCTTTTTCTTAGAGCCAAAATTTCTTCTAATTTTTTAACTACAGCCGGCATTTCATTTTCATTGGCTCCGGCTCCAAGTGAAAGATTTTTAATATGAAGTTTCATATGCCCTTCAATAATTCCCACGGTCGTTAATGCCCGTAAGGCCCCTAGGTTCTGCACTAACCCTGCGGCTGCTAACACGCGCGAAAGATCTGCGGCCGATTTCACGCCTAAAATTTTCATCGAGATTTTAGCTGACGGATGCAGGGAAGTGACCCCACCCACGGTTCCAACGACCAACGGTGCTTCTAAAACCCCAGTCAAGGTCCCCTGATTATAGCGCCACTTCGTAATCGAACGATACTGGCCTGAATGAGTGGCATACGCGTGGACACCCGCTTCCACGGCCCGCCAATCGTTACCCGTCGCAATGAGTATCGGATCAATTCCATTTAAGACGCCCTTATTATTTGTCGCTGCACGATAGGGATCAAGTTCAGCAAAGCGGGACGCTTCTTCAATTTTTAAACCTAGAACAGAATCAATATTTAAAATCTCAATCGTCGCCCGTGTGAGCTTCGTGTCTACAAGATTAGACAGGATGCACATCGTTACTTTTTCTTGCGTGTAGTTCTCTAAGGGTTCTTTTAAAAATTCACAAACCTGGTTTATAATATTGGCGCCCATGGCGTCACACGGATCCATATAAATATGAATGACACCCATCACAAGCCCGTCATCTCGCTGCAGTTTTCTGACTTTTATATCTCGAACGCCGCCTCCACGCTGTACAAGACCGAAGGCCACTTCTTGATTCGCCATCGCAATGAGTTCAGTTTTATGACTCATAATTTGAGTTTCGAAATTTAAGAAATCATAGACTTTTGCAAACTGGATTTGGCCAATGATATCTGTCCCTAAAATTTCAGTCTTAATGGAACCGCATTCACGAATCCACTTAGCTGTTTTCGAGGCCGCCGCGATAATAGAGGTCTCTTCAACAGCCATTGGAATGACAACATCTTTGCCATCGATATTAAAATTCGTAGCAACGCCAAGTGGAAGTTGGAAATAACCGATGACATTTTCTACAAATTTTTCGGCTAACTGAATATCTTTTAAACCACCAGTTCGTAAATACCGAATTTCTTCTTCAGAAAGTAGATCGACATCACCCAAGGATTTTAGCCGTTGATCGTAGCTGAGTTTTGAAAAACCTTTGAATATTTCACTTATTTTATTTTTTAAATCCATCACTGCCAAACTTTCTGATGCAAAAAATCTGCAGGTCGGCTGATTCCACTGCAAAACATAGCAACCTTTAATTGATAGTCGAACACGTCCATCGCCTTCACTATGGCACTTTCACTTTCAACAGCGGCTTTCATCAGGGGCTGCGCAAGACCTACAGCGCGCGCGCCTAACGCTAAGCACTTCGCCGAATCGACGCCGTGACGAATACCTCCTGAAGCCCAAATAGGATGAAATAATATAAATTCCTGAACTTGCATCAGACACTGAACTGTTGAGATTCCCCAGTCATTGAAAGCTTCCAAGGCCATTCTTTCTACGGAATGTTCAGGATGCCGCTGAGCCTCAATCCAACCCCAATGTGTTCCACCGCCACCGGCAACATCGACGGCATGGACTCCAATATCGATCAATTTTTTTATGACTTTCGCAGAAATTCCCGATCCAACCTCTTTGACCAAAACAGGGATTTTACTTTTTTTAACAAGAACTTCGATGGCTTTTAATCCTTGGCTAAAATCAGCCTGCGCATGCATTTGAAAAGCTTCTTGAAGCGGATTGAGATGAACGAAAATACCGATCGCTTGTAAATTTTCGGTAATTTTTAAAATGTTTTCCACTGGGTTTTGAATCAATTCTAAGATTCCAATATTTGAAACAAAATGAGTCTTTGGCGCCCGCTTTCGAATTTCATTCCATTCCAGAATGGCTGCCGGATCTGATAACTCGCGCCGCTGTGAACCTACGGCCATTAACCAGTTCTTCTCCTGGGCGGCTAGCGCAAGGTTCGCATTAATCGTTAGAGAGTCCGCATGTCCTGCCGTCATGGAGGATATAAAATGTGGAGACGAAAATGAGTGACCCAAAAGCTCGGTAGTTAATTGAACATCGCCTAAATTAATTTCTGGCAAAGCTTGGTGAATCAGTTGAATTTTAGAAAACTGATTCACCATTAAATTTTGGGACTGTTCGGAAAGAGCAAGACGAATGTGGTCTTTCTTTCGCTGTTCAAAATCGCTCATCAAAAATCTTCCTTTTCACCTAAGAAACAGACCGACCCTAACTTGAACCCTGTACGGAATTCTAACATAAAAACAGGCTTTTTGAGAATGCTCATAGAGCCCTGTTATCGGAAAATAAAAAAGGCGAGCTGGATTCCAACTCGCCTTCTAAAAAGCTAAACTACCATTATATTGAACATCAACTTTATTTAATGGCGTGCTGGCATAGTGATGCGAAAGCTGTCGCATCTGTAATCGCCATATCCGATAAGATCTTACGATCCAAAGTGATACCGGCTTTGATCAAACCACCGATAAGACGTGAATACGTCGTTCCGTTGATACGCGCCGCTGCATTAATACGTTGAGTCCACAAAGCACGAAAACTTCTTTTCTTCATTTTTCTGTGTTTGTAAGCGTAAGCCATACCACGGTCATTTTTTTCAACCGCGTGTGTGTACGAGCGTGATCCTGCTGAGTAATAACCTTTAGTTCTTTTTAATACTTTTTTGTGGCGACGACGATTTGTCATCCCCGATTTTACACGTGCCATCGTTCACCCCTTAAAAGCCAAATTGGCGCTTCACTTGAAGCATGTTAGCATCATCCACATAGACAACTTGTCCCAGATGACGTTTTGATTTCGAACTCATGTGTGAGTTCAAGTGGCGCATTTTAGTTTGTTTGCGTTTCACTTTTCCGCTTTTAAGAACGCGAAGACGTTTCTTCGCACCTGAGTGCGTCTTCATCTTCATATGTACCTTCCTCCGACAGGGCGAGATCTAGTTGTAGATCCACTTGTTAATTGCCGCTGACAGCCTTAATTTGAGTCTTATAGATTTAGGAGCTGTTGGGCCTAAATGCAAGATTTTTAAGGCCTTGCCACCGAAAAAAGATCAGTTTTTCTTAAAACCGTGTTTAGTTTACTTAATTTCTAACCCTTAAGAAAAAGTCAATTCGTATAGCAAACTATTAAAAATATTTAATATCCCTTTAATGCGAGCTTAAACCCCTTCGCATACTCTACCAATGTCCTAAAACAACAAAACAGATCTATCAACGGAGGATCATATGAAAATCGCATCAATCATCGTATCTTTGTTCGCAGTAACAGCTTTCGCTAACCCTGCAACTACAACAACGACTACAACTACAGAAACTAAAAAAATGGAAACTGCTCAACCAGCAGCTACTCCTGAAACAGCTCAAACTGCTGCTGCAGCAACTAAAGCCCCTAAGAAGAAATTAGCTAAAAAAGTAGAAGGCGCAACTGCGACTACAACTACTAAAACGACTAAAACTGAAGAGAAGCAAGAGACAAAGTAATTATCCTTTTTTTTGGGTAAAAAAAAATCTGGGATTTATCCCAGCTTTTTTTTTACTTAAAACAAGATTTTTTCCATTCTGCTATATAATTATAACTACTGATTAAAAATATTTGGTGGGCAGCGAAAAACAGTTGCTAAGAAAACTGTTTGCGCCACTTTGTCGTCAACGGGTTTTGAATCTGATTTATTATCTTTTTTAGTCACATCAACAATTACCGTATTCGTCGTGGCTACCTTTGATTTATTTTTTGATAGAAAAACTAGAACATTTCCACTGATGGCAAATCCCTTGTTTCGAAGATCGATTCTTGAATTTAAATTCATTTCGACTTCCTTTGAATTCACAATCGTATCTTCATTGTCTTGAATCGTCGAAACTTCTCCCATGTACAAACAACCCTTGGGTTCCGTTTCCATCACACGAAGTCTTTCGGCTCCGGGGGTTACCGACTTTCCTTGGCAAGAAAATATCACAGTCAAAGTCAGGACAACTCCGACTGTGTATATTAATTTATTCGTCAGCATCAGGCTCATTGTCTTTCATGGGCTCAAGAACTTCGTCTTTTTTCGACGGATTCGCTTTGATATATTCCTTCACCTTTGCCGGATCTGGCGCCAGAAGCGTGAATAAATTTTTTCCTTCCGTTTTCGGAGGAGCTTCAACTAAAGCTAAATCTTTAACGAATTCGATCGCTTTTTTGATGACCGCGACGCCGGCTTCTTGATGCGCCATTTCACGGCCCATGAAGCGTAAATTAATCTTTACTTTATCGCCTTCAAGTAAAAAACGACGAGCGTGTTTCATTTTAGTTTCGAAATCGTGTTGATCCGTACGCGGACGCATTTGAATTTCTTTAATGGTCACAATCACTTGATTTTTCCGAGAGGCCGCCGCCTTCTTCTTTTCTTCGTACTTGTACTTTCCGTAATCCATGATTTTGCATGTCGGCGGTTCGGCATTGGGCGCAATCTCAATAAGGTCTAAACCTTTATCCTGAGCCATTCTTAAAGCGTCGGGCACCGACATGACTCCAGCCATTGTTCCGTTTTCATCGATCAGGCGTACTTGCTGGGCGCGAATTTCGCGGTTCACACGCAGGCCATCTTTTTCGCGTTTTTTTTCTCGATCGAACTTATTGGGTGGGCGTGGTGGACGTGGTACAAATGTGCTAATGGCTAACCTCCGACGTTAGTTTTCGTTGTTTTATGTTTTCTTTTAT